>CASQMQ010000089.1 GCA_949430125.1 uncultured Pseudomonadales bacterium | reverse complement strand
GTAAGTAGCGGACATCAGCAGCGGCATAATGAATTTGCTTTTCTGACAACGGACGCTTGATCCAATCAGAGCGCGTCTCGTCTTTTGCTACCACGACGCCAAGCAACTGCTCAATCAAAGCTTGATAGCTAATGCTAAAGCCAATACCAAGGAAGGCAGCGGCGAGCTGCGTATCAAAAAGGGAAACTGGCAAGCAGCCCAAGAACGTTTGTAACAAACTCAAGTCTTCGCTACAGGAATGCATTACTAGCGTGCACGACGGGGTGCTAAGCAACCGCTTGAACCCAGACCAGTCATCAATAGAAAGTGGGTCTACCAAATAGCAGCACTTACTATCGGCTATTTGCAACAAGCCGATGCGCGCGTAGAAGGTACTGGTTCGCTCGAACTCTGTGTCTACAGCCAGGAATTCCTCAGAAGCCCATTCCGCACAGAGAGCGTTTAGAGTTGCCGCATCGCTGACATACTCAATCGGCATACCGTCACAAGATACAGATTCGCTCATGACTGTTCCATGGATCTGCGTCCTGCAAAGGCATGAGTCAGAGTACCGCCATCAACGAATTCCAATTCGCCCCCAACAGGAACACCGTGCGCAATCCTAGAAACCTGTACATTGGAGTTTTTCAACTGCTCCGCTATATAGTAGGCAGTAGCATCTCCTTCAACGTTCGGATTACAGGCGATTATAACTTCCTCGATATCATTATTTTTCACTTTGTCTAGCAACTGACTTATGCCGAGCTGCTCAGGGCCTATTCCATCTATAGGCGACAGGTGCCCCATAAGTACGAAATAAATACCCCTAAAAGAACCTGATTGCTCTATTGCGAAGATGTCTGCCGGCGATTCTACTACACAGCATATTGTGTGATTGCGCGATTTGCTTGCGCAGATGCGGCAGGTATCCTCTTCTGTGAGAGTGCGACAATGGATGCAGTTTCCCACTTCGTTAATAGCAACAGTAAGTGATTCGCTAAGCTTTTTTCCGCCCGATCGGTTTCTTTCCAACAAGTGCAGGGTCATCCGCTGCGCCGATTTCGGCCCGACACCTGGAAGGCAGCGAAACGCCTCAATAAGCTGATCAATTAGGGGGCTGGAATTCACAACTACTCCTAGAAAGGAAACTTAAAGCCATCTGGCATTTTCATTCCGCCAGCCATGCCGCTTAGCGAATCTTTATTCTTCTCTTCGATTTTCCTAACAGCATCATTTACAGCTGCAGCAAGCAGGTCTTCGATCACGGCTTTGTCCTCGCCCAGCAATGCATCGTCGAGACTAACGTTGAGAACATCATGCTTCCCGTTCATTGTAATCCTGACCAAGCCGGCGCCGGATTCGCCTTCTGTTTTCGTTTTGAGCTGCTCTTCTTGAGCTTTCTGAAACTGCTCTTGCATCAGTTTCGCTTGCTTCATAATTTCATTCAAATCGGTCATGCTGTTACTAATCCTTATTAGGCGCTATAGTTTCTTTCGCTAGAGTGCCCGAGAAGTGCTTCAGCAATTCCTGCACATTCTCATCACTCTCGAAATCGTTGACCATCGCAACATGCTTCTCTTGTTTTACTCTTTGACTCAACATCGCCGGAGTTTCATTCTTGGCATCTGCGATCTCAATTTGTACTGAAACCTCTACAGCAAAATAGCTGCTCAATGCCTGGGAGATTTTTGGCAACAGTTCATCGCTAAAAACGGCGCTCTGAGAATGGTCCAATACGAAGTGTATGGTGTTGGAATCTGCTCGTTGAAAATCCGAATTAGCAAGAACGTTGGCTGCAATGCCCGTTATTTCGAGCTGAGGATAGAGCCGTAACCAGCTCTCCGGGCTCAACGAATCTAGCGTGATCGCTCCTGTCGAAGCTGCACTAGCTGGCTTGTCGCTTTCGCTGCCCTCTTCAGGGTCCAGCTGTTTTTCTCGGTGAGCATCGACTACCCTTGCGCTGGGCACCTCAGCACCGTCATGTTCGGTATCACTCGATTGTTCCGCCTCAATATCGGTAGGCGCTTCAGAAGATACCTCGATGAGCTCTTCACTCATTCTCTCAGGTTCAGGCTCCTCTAACTGCTGGGGCGACCTTATCTCCTCTGTTAGTTTATTCTTTTTTTTTTCGCTTTCAGTAGCGCTGCTCGATTCATTAGTCGTCGAGGAATCGGCACTTACCCCGGTCACTAGATTTGTAGGTTCTACATAACCTGGAGAAAATACCAGCATGCGAATCAACAACATCTCGAAAGCAGTCCGCACCTCCGCCGAGAGCCGCAGGTCTTCCCTGCCCTTGATTCCCATTTGATAATACAGCTGCACATCTTCCGCGCTGATCAAGGAGGCCAGCTCCAGAATCTGAGGCATGTCGCCATAACTGTTGTCCGCAGCCTTAGGCTCGATCTGCGCAATAGCTACACGATGTAACGTGGATAATAAACTATCTAAGGTATGACTATAATCTGGCGTCTGTTCAGCAATATCCCGAATGAGTTCGAGTATTGTTGAAACTGATCTCGATGCCATACCTTTTAATAACTCATACACTTGCTTCTGCGGAGGTACGCCGAGCATCTCGATGACGCCATCGGTGGCGACCTGCCCCTCGCAATAGGAAATCGCCTGGTCTACGAGAGTGAGAGCATCTCTCATACTTCCAGATGCAGCTGCCGCTATCTGCCACAGCGCTTCTTCTTCGAATTCTAATTTTTCTTTTTCCAGCACCGAGCCGAGATACTCAGAAATAAGTTGCGGGCTCAAATTTTTCAAATTGAACTGCAGACACCTCGACAGAATAGTAATCGGCAACTTCTGGGGGTCAGTGGTAGCGAACAGGAATTTTACGTGAGGAGGTGGCTCTTCAAGAGTCTTCAAGAGTGCATTGAAGCTATGATTGGATAGCATATGCACCTCATCGATGAGGTAAACCTTGAAGCGACCTCGACTTGGCGCGTATTGCACATTGTCGAGAAGCTCTCTCGTGTCTTCGACCTTGGTGCGAGACGCCGCGTCAATTTCCAAGAGGTCGATGAAACGTCCCTCAGTGATTTCTGTGCAAGAGCCGCACTTTTCGCAGGGTACTGAGCTAATCCCTTCCTCGCAGTTTAGACACTTCGCTAGTATACGAGCGAGCGTGGTCTTACCCACACCTCGAGTGCCGGTAAAGAGATAGGCATGATGCAGCCGCTCATTATCTAGTGCATTAATAAGGGATTTGAGAACATGAGCCTGTCCAGCGACTTGGGAGAAGTTACTAGGTCGCCATTTGCGGGCTAGGACTTGATAGCTCATCAGGTTTCTTCGTCAATATTCTGGCAGGTGTGGATACCTAGGACAGAAATGTCGGCTCTCGTGAGAATGTGATTAGAGGCAGCCCTTGCCAGCCACACCGCGGCACACGAGTCAGCTACTACCGTTGCTCCCTTCCGGGCCTGGCGGGGTTTATAACTTATCATTGCGTGGGGACCGACAAGAGTTACCAGAGCGCATAATACCATAGACGACGGCGTATGCAGCCCGGAATAGCAGAAAATCAACAGCTTAAATCAAGGCCGCTAGGAACCGAGCGCCCTAGCTAAAATATTATTTGGCTATGGTTCTCGGTTAAATCCGTTTCACTGTACAACTCTATTTATGGTAAAGACAAAGTCACCAGCCTGGAATCTCCACCGCCACCAACGGCGATCGAAATATACTGCTTACCTGCTACCGAATATGTCATCGGCGTACCTTGTGGAGGCAGCGGCAATTCTTCTTCGTGAATAATCTCTCCGGTGGCCTTGTTATAAGCCCTAATCAGGTTGCGACCTCCATCCGATTGAGCCATAAACAATAATGTCTTGGTCAGCAAGGGGCCTACCCTACTCGCACTGCCCACTGGACCGGGATCTAATATACCCATATCAATTATCTTCTGGCGCATCCCTTCTCCGTGAGGAACCATCCATTCATGCTCGCCCGTGTTCAAATTAATGGCCGTGATCCGTCCGTAGGGAGGTTTAGTCAGCGGCAATCCCTTAGGGCCGGCTACTGATCTTGGCCCCCCCCGAACAAAATCCAAATCTGAGCGCTCTGGTGGAGATTCTCTTAGTTGCACCACGATAGGTACGGATGCAGAAGGTATGTAGTACAGGCCAGTATCCGGATCAAATGCCGCTCCATGCCATTCGCCACCACCGCCCCAACCTGGAAACTGAATCGCTCCACGTAGTGAAGGTGGAGTAAACAACGGTCCATAGTCATACTTTTCGATATTTTGCAGCGCTTCACTGCGTAATTCCGCACTGAAATCGATCAAAGTTTCATCAGATATTCCCTGAGGTTCGAATGCCGCTGGCTTAGTAGGAAACGGCTGGGTTGCCGAGAGCACTTCTCCTGGCACAGTGCTTTGAGGCACGGCTCTTTCTTCGATAGGCCATACAGGCTCGCCAGTAATTCGGTCGAACACATAAGTAAAACCTTGCTTTGATATTGCCGCTACTGCCTTAATCGGACGGCCATCAACAGTGATATCGACAAGTGTTGGCGCCGCGGGTAAGTCATAGTCCCAAACACCGTGGTGCACCATCTGAAAATGCCAGAGTCGCTCGCCAGTCTCGGCACTAACTGCAACCAAACTTTCAGCGAATAGATTGTCGCCTTTGCGCAGTCCACCATACCAATCATTCGTCGGGGTACCGATGGGTATGTAAACGATCCCGAGCTCGTCATCGGAACTCATGATGGTCCAAGAATTAGTGTTACCCGAATATTCCGCGGAGCCATCCTCCCAAGTGTCATTGCCAAATTCTCCAGCCTGAGGAATCGTCTTGAACATCCACTCCAAGTCACCAGTAACGGGATTAAAGGCTCTAACATGCCCTGGAGGCATCTCCTTGGTACGCCCACCATCTAAAACAATGGAATTGACCACGACTCTGTTATTGGTCACCAAGGGTGGCGAAACCACACCATACTGCGACTTATCAATCTCTCTACCTAAGCCCAAAGACAAATCGATTCGGCCATCGACGCCAAAATTGGTATCTGGCTCCCCTGATTCAACATCGACCGACCACAGTGTGGAGTCATTGGTCGCAAAAAATATTCGCTCTTCGCCATCTTCCTCCCAGTAAGCAACACCGCGAGTGTTATAGCCTAAATTTGTCGGCTGCCCTGCTTCCCACGCTCTGGTGTCAAAAACCCATTTTTCAGCGCCACTGACAGCATTCAAAGCGACGATTCGGCCGAACGAGGTGGGCACATACATCGTATCGCCCACTACTATGGGTGTAGCCTTGTATCCTGCCGGCGTCGCGCGAGCATTATCATTGGCAACGTTATTCGCGACGGTTGCGTTATCTACGCTATTCCAGCTCCACGCGGTTGTTAGGGTGCTGACATTGTCTGCAGCTATTTGCTCAAGGGGAGAATATTTCTGAGAACCGTTGTCGCCGCCATAACTGGGCCAGTCGGCTGCTTGGGTCGCCATTGTAGCTAATGCGAAAATTGCGGAGATTAGGATCTTCTGAGATGTTATTTTTGGCATGCTGCCCCCCGAGTGGCTGGAATTATGTGCTTTGGGGATATTACCTTAAGGGGTGCTGGATGGGTACTCTATGCGAGGGGAGCGAAAAGGGTATCTTTTATAGTTCAGTGGGGCGCCCGGAGGGATTCACTCACTATTAGCTTAGCTAATTCTCTCGCCCTATGGTCAGCCTTTGGCTGTCCTGCGCTCCTGTCGCAACCGAATGGTCCTCACCCGACCTTAAGGCCATAAACAAAAAACCCGACTGAAGTCGGGCTTTTTGTTTATGGCGGTGAGACAGGGATTCGAACCCTGGAAACATTTCTGTTTACACACTTTCCAAGCGTGCTCCATCGGCCTCTCGGACACCTCACCATTGTTCTGTTCGCATACTGGCTGTTGCGAGAGCGGCGTAACCTTAGCTTACCGCTAGTTTGAATTCAAGTTCGTCGTTTATTGTCTAATGAGACGACTGTTTACTGAGTCAGATGTTACAGGCGCAGTGCTTCGGTAGACGTTAATATCTAGCCCACCTCGGCGCAAGAAGTTCATTCCCACTCTGAGTTCGCTGGGCGCGCATTTCAGCATGATGTCGCGAAATATACGCTCAGCACACTCTTCGTGATAGCCGAGATGTTCACGGAAGGAAATCAAATACTCTAACAAACTCGATTCGCTAATCTTCTTACCGGTGTAGCGTATCTCGATGCTCGCCCAATCTGGCTGGCCAGTCACTGGGCAGTTTGACCTAAACAGGTCTGAATAGAGAACCTCGTCGTCAGCATCTACATCTGTAATATTAAGCAACTGTGAATCTGGCTGTTGTGCGATAAGTTCGACATCGAAGTGGTCTATACACTTGCCTGCTCTTGCACCACATACTTCATCTTCTATTTTGTTTAGCGGATGTATAACTACCTTTACTTCCGAGCGACTTATCGATGAAAGGTCTTTCTCGACAAGAGACCTTACGGTCTCCGTGCTTTTATAACGCTCTTGATTTAAAGAATTCAGATAGAGTTTTAGCGATTTTGATTCGACGATGTTTTCCGATTCCGAATTGAAATAGAACTCGCCTATCGCGACCTGTGGCTTGCCTGAACTGCTCAGCCAGGAAAGCTCATAGGCTTGCCAATGATCGAGACCAAACATGCGAATGTTTTTGTCGATATCCAACAACGAGCGACTAGCCCAACGTGGTATTGGATACAACACCTCAGGTTGGTACTGTTTTGGATGTTCAGTCTGACTACCGAGAGGATTGTCCGTCATAATAAGTCGCGGCTGCTAGGATCTTAGACCAGTTCCCTTGCGTAGCAGCAAGATGCAGGAAGTAAACAATATAACTATGAAGACGCAAAGGATAAAAAACGCCCACCTGATATCGACATCCGAGGATCCCAAAATACCGTATCTGAATGTGTTGACCATATAAAATATCGGATTGAGAGCGGAGACAAACTTCCAAAATGGAGGCAGAAGCTCTACCGAATAGAACACGCCCCCCAGATAGATAAGTGGTGTAAGAACAAATGTAGGGATGATGGAAATATCATCGAAGCTATTCGCAAATAACGCGTTTATAAAACCTGCAAGCGCAAACACAATAGACGTTAAGAGCACGACGGTAACGGTGATAAACAGATTTTGAATTTCTAGATCAGCAAAGAGCAGAGAGATAAAGGTTACGATTGTTCCAACAGCTAATCCTCGAGCCATTCCTCCAGCTACAAAACCACAGAGAATCACATAATTCGGCACCGGAGCTACTAACAATTCTTCTACGCTATGCTGAAATTTGTGACTGAAAAAGGATGAGACGACATTAGAATAGGAGTTCTGTATAACCGCCATCATGATAAGACCAGGCACAATAAATTCCATGTACTGGAAACCGCCCATCTCACCGATTCGCCTACCTACCAAATTGCCAAAGATCACAAAGTAGAGCCCGATCGTAATCGCGGGAGGCACTAGAGTCTGTAACCAGATTCGACCGAACCGACGGATCTCCCTTATGACTATTGTTTCAAAAGCTATGTATTTATGATTTGAAAACACTGTGTATTTTCCTAGTCGTTACTTTCGAGCTTGGACAAAAATAACTGCTCCAGCCGATTCGTCTTGTTTCTCATGCTATCAATTTTTATCCCCGCCTCGCTAAACACAGCGAACACATCGTTAACACTAAGACCACCGGAGACTGTTACCTCAAAGCAATGCTCATCTACAATTTCCAGACTGGCATTATCCATATTTAAATCAAAGCCTGGCGGTATCTGCGAAGTTGTGTCTAAAATATAGACTTGAGAATCTAGTTCATTTAGCAGCTTACGCATGCTGGTGTTCTCTACTATTTTACCTTCATCAATAATGGCGATATTGCGGCAGAGTTGCTCAGCCTCTTCCAAATAATGCGTCGTCAGTATAATCGTCGTGCCGTTATTGTTTATCTCAGTCAGAAATTCCCACATCGAGCGCCGCAATTCTATATCGACACCTGCTGTGGGCTCATCAAGTATCAGTAGTCTTGGCTCATGGACGAGGGCTCTAGCAATCATCAAGCGTCTTTTCATGCCGCCGGAGAGAGTTCTGGAGCGCTCATTGCGCTTCTCCCATAAGCCTAACTTGCGCAAGTATTTCTCGCAGCGCTCTGCGGCGAGCTTTCGCGGCAGACCGTAGTAACCGGCCTGTGTCATGACGATGTCGCCTACTTTCTCGAATAGGCTGAAATTCACTTCCTGCGGAACGACACCGAAGTCTAGTTTCGTCTGGTAAACGTGGGCATCAACGCTCTTACCAAATACCTCTACCGAGCCCGCCGTCTTGTTGACCAGCGTTGAAATCACCCCAATTGTGGTTGATTTGCCCGCGCCGTTGGGTCCCAACAATGCGAAAAAGTCACCCTGCTCTACTTCGAGAGTAATACCCTTGAGTGCCTCGAAACCGTTTGCATAGGTTTTAGCTAGGTTTTGAAT
>CASQMQ010000088.1 GCA_949430125.1 uncultured Pseudomonadales bacterium | reverse complement strand
AATTGGATTCGATAGCAGTGCGCAGGCTGAACGGATCGGCACTGTCATAGAGGTGTACTAGGGATTTAGGGCAGTGGATGACTTTGGTTTCTAACTCTGTCCCTTTCGATGGTCGGACACTTGATGGTTTGCTCACCTAAGTGTCCGGCCTGACCGTACGACAACGTAACTGATACTAGCGCAGCAGAGATTGATTGTGATTTCTTCATGAAAGCCTCTTGTTTCCAATTGTAGAAGGCGTGGAAATAATAAGAGCTGGCGGTTAGTTTGTGCTGACCTAAATCAATTTCACCGGACTCTACCGCTTGGAAATAGTGGCTTTCTACTCTAACGAGAGTGAGCTGTGGCGGTGAAGCTATTGTCGAATCAAGCAGCTTTTTTGGAAAGTATCGCAGCTACAGTCACGTTCGCGCTGACATTTGCTGCGGTAATAAACATATCTACAATTAGGTCTACGGCGATAAGGATGCCAATACCCTGTACTGGCAATCCGAGAGAGATGTAGACCGGCGCCATAATGAGCAATCCGCCGCTGGGAATTGCAGGGGAATAGAAGCTAAATAACCCTATTGCTGCGGCGATAATAAATAGCTCATAATTTGTCAGATCAATTCCATACAGACTCGCGACAAAATAGGTGCCGGCTGTTCTGCCTATCGGTGAAGCGAATTTAAAAAGCGTTACCGCGATTGGCAATACTACTCCCGACACCTTGTTGGAGATGCCGAGGGTTTCGGTCGCTGTGAAACAGGCGGGCAGGGCGGCAAGTGAAGAGCGTGTGCTGAAACCGATAATCTGCGCCGGAGCTAACGCGCGCGCAAAATCGCGCAGCTTAATTTCGCCTATATAGACGGCGAGCGGATATAGCGCCAGGGTAAAGGCTGTGATTAACGCGCACACAATGACAATGAACGAACCCAGAACATTAATAGCAGAAACACCGAGTGTCGCAGCGAGTGGAAACACCAGTGCAAAAATGCCTATGGGTGCGAGTGTCATAATCCAGGCGATTAACACGAACATTGTTTCTTTGATGGCCGAGAAGAAGCCAACGACATGTTCTCGTTGCTCGTTTCCAATCTGCAGCAACGCCATAGAAAATAAACCGGTAAAGATCATCAGTGGCAGCACTGCGTTGTCGGCAGCCGCCCGAATGGGATTGATCGGTATGAGTGCTATTAGCCAATCGCGAAAGGGCGGCAATTCACTGCTGCCTACATTTTCCATTGCCGTGCTCTCTAGCAGCCTACGACTTGCTTCAGGGTCGATACTTAGCATAGCAATTAGCGGTGGGGCGACTAGGAAGGAGAAGAGGCTGGAAGCAACTATCATGGATATGAACAAGGCCATGGTCTTGCCGCCGAGCTGTGCGACTATCCCAGTATTGCCTTGTCCGGCTATGGCGGTAATCATGAGTGCCATTAAGAGCGGTATCACGGTCATGCGAATGGCATTTACCCACAGCGCTCCTATGGGCTCTATCATCGATGGCAACTTTGATGCTGAGCTAGCATCGAGAAGTGAAAAACCAATACCGCCTATTAGTCCAAGCGCGAGTCCAAGAAGTATGCGAGCGGAGGAACTCATGGCTGTTTCTCTTCTGTCATCGGGCTTGTGTAGGAGTCATGCAAAGTACTGCGTTCTGTGCACGTGCAATCAACAACATAGCATCCGACTTGAGGCTAAGCAATTTCCAGCGAAGCGCTTTGATTGCAGCGGTTCCGGCACTTTGATACCTTCTATTGCCAAGATAAGCTATTCCCTAGAATAGCCACAGCACTCAGGATAAGACATGAGCAAAAATACCGACAATGGTAGTAGTTACAACAAGAAAAGGTCGGGTGGCAAAACCGATTAGTCGGCGTACCGTGTTTAAAATGGGCTTAGCGACTGGAATCGCGGTGCCCATGTCGGCTTTAGGGCAGTCACCCAATCGCCTTAGGCCGCAACCTGGGGATCAGCTGGTGTTTGAGGAAGGACCCAATCAGGATGCCTTGGTACGACCAGAACTGCTTGAGTTGGAGAAGAGGCCTTTGTCTGCGCTGGCTCGTGACCCAGAGACGCAAGTGCTGCGAGACGGTTCTAGGCTGAATCGTATTATGATCATGCGTATCGACCCTGAATTGATGAGTGCGCGCTATCAAGCGAATGTCGCTGAGGGTGTGATAGCTTATTCTGCTGTGTGTACGCACACCGGCTGCGATGTGACTAACTGGGATGAAGGGCAGTTACGCATGGCCTGCCCCTGTCACGAATCTCAATTCGATATTTACGATGGTGCTAAAGTGGTAGGCGGTCCAGCGCCTAGGCCTCTAGCCATGTTGCCGCTCGAGGTGGTTGATGGCATCGTGTTGGTTGCCGCCGGCTTTCGAGGCCGGGTTGGATTTACCCAGCAATTTTAATCCGTACTAGTTTTATGCCAATTCTGGCACGCTGTAGTTAGAAGAAACAGTTAGAAGAAAAAATAAGAGGTTTAAGCATAATGATTCGCTCCAGTATTTTTCTGTGTTGTTCACTAGTCTCCAGTCTCCTTTTTGCACAGGATCTGCCGCCGTACAATCCTGTCACTGCAGAGCGCCTTCTCAACCCGGAGGAGAGCAATTGGCTCATGTATCGTGGCAGTTACGATTCCCATGGCTTCAGTAATCTCGACCAAATCAATACCGACAATGTCGATGGCCTTGTCCCGATATGGAGTTTTTCCACCGGGCTAAGAGAAGGGCATCAGGCGCCGCCTATCGTGAACGATGGTTACATGTACGTGACTACGCCACAGAATCATATTCTTGCTATCAACGCGCGCACGGGGGATCTAATTTGGCGCTATGTCCGCTACCTACCTGATGATTTGCAACAGTTCCACCCGACGAATCGTGGAGTGGCCCTTTATGGCGATCGTGTTTACATGGCAACGGTAGATTCATTTTTAGTTTCGCTTGACGCATTAACTGGCGAGCTAATCTGGGAGGTTGCCGTCGAGGATTACTATAACGGCTATTATATGACCATGGCTCCGCTCATAGCCGATGGCAAAGTTATGGTGGGAGTGTCCGGCGGAGAGCTCGGTATTCGTGGTTTTATTGCTGCCTACGATGTAATGACTGGCGAAGAGGCGTGGAAGACGTACACCATTCCCGCTCCTGGCGAGCCAGGGTCAGAATCCTGGCCGGGAGATACCTGGCAGACTGGCGGCGTGCCGGTGTGGCTAACTGGTTCCTACGATCCCGAATTAAACCTCGCCTACTGGGGTACCGGTAATGGAGGCCCTTGGATGGGCGATACGCGACCGGGCGACAACCTCTATTCTTCTTCTGTTATCGCTTTGGACGTTACGACGGGCGAGCTCAAGAATCATCATCAATATCACTGGAACGACTCATGGGACTGGGATGAGGTCTCCGCACCAATACTAATCGACTTCGAGCGCGATGGTCGTAGCATAAACGGCATGGTTCATGCGGGCCGTAATGGCTATCTTTGGTATCTCGAGCGCGAAGCCGATGCGATTAATTTCGTCGACGCGAACCCCTATGTCTATCAAGACGTCTTTACCAGCATCGATCCGGTTACCGGGCGACCCGAGTACGATATGACTAAGAAGCCGGGTACCGGCTATGAGGCGAGTTTCTGCCCATCGCTTTGGGGGGGGAAGGACTGGCCTCCTGCGGCCTTCGATCCAGAGTCGCGATTGATGTTCATTCCAGCGAATGACAATGTTTGCTCCACCATGGTCGGGGAAGAGATTCAATATAGTCCCGGTCGATCATATATGGGGCGTGGCACTTCCGAGAATGGCGGCTTTTTTGTGCGACCTGGCACCAATCATATCGGTGAGCTACAAGCCTGGAATGTAGATACCGGCGAGCGTGCATGGACCACGACATTCGAAAGTCAAAATTGGGGCCCAGTGTTGGCTACTGCGGGCGATCTCGTATTCATGGGTGGCACTAACGATCGCTACTTTCGCGCCTTCGATTCGAGGACGGGTGAGATTCTCTGGAAGCAACGCACAAATTCTGGTATCACCGGAGTGCCGGTTACCTACACCTTAGATGGCAAGCAATATGTCGCCGTTCAGTCCGGGTGGGGAGTTGATGCGCAGCGCGAACAGAACTTGCTCAATATGGCGAAGGGTGAAAGTCACTATGTACCTCAGGGTGGTGTAATTTGGGTGTTTGCGTTACCTGATTAAGACTGAGAAATCCGCGCTGCGCAGCAAACAGCGCGGTTGTTACAAAGTAATCTACCTAGTGCAAGAATATGGATAAAGAAGATGAACAACATAAACGCAAATAGAACATCTAGTCGAAAAATTCGAGCAGAAGAAGATGACGCGAAGAGAATTGGTTGCTTCCCTACTTGCAGCTACCGCAGCATCGGCAGTGCCTTCCACCTCAGCACAGACGGCGGCACCTGTAGCCATCGGGAGATCGATGAATCATGTCTCGCTCTCAGTAAATGACGTGAACCGCTCAGCCGATTTCTACAACCGTGTGCTAGGTATGGAAATTATCTCGCGGCCTGCGAACGGTGGTTTGAATATGGGCCTAGGTAGCGAGAGTTTTCTGGGTCTGTACAACCTTACTAATCCAGGAGGCATGCATCACATGTGTATAGGTGTGGATGACTACAATCCTGATGCCCTTGCGGAGAAATTACAGGATCATGGCATAGATGCGGATGTTAATCGCGATGCCGCGAACCGAACCAGTGGCGGTGATCAGCTGTATTTTAGTGATCCGGATGGCATTCGAGTGCAGTTAGCGCAACACGGCTATTTGGGATAGCGCAGTTTCTAAGCCAAGATGCTAGTAGTCTGGGGCCGCTAGCCATCTTTGCTCGGTGGCCAAGGGCGCGCTGAGCGTTAGTAGAAAATCCTCCAACTGAATTCTCTCTACCGTACGCAAGCCAAGAGGCTTCGCTTCGTTGTGACTAAGCATGGAGCTTGGTGCGTCGTTGTAGTGATTTACTACCTGGGCAAGATCCGTCATCTGCCCGCCGTGCATATAGGGCGCTGTTTCAGAGATGTTTCTAAGGGTGGGCGTCTTCAGTGCGCCGACTAAGTCGTTGGCATCGCGTGCAAATCGTAGCTCTGTGCATTGCGCTGCCGAGGCATCGCTGAACTCGCCTAGGCAATTAAAAGAATCTTCTCGAGAAATTCGAACTCCATCGTACCGACCCATGGATGGCATTCGGCCTGCCACTGCCAGCACGCCGGTGTTATGAAATTCATGATTGGTGAACATAGGGCCATTGTGGCAAGTTACGCATTGGCCTTTTCCGATGAATAATTTTAGGCCAGCTTTCTCGGAATTGTTTAGAGCAGTGTCTTCATTTGAGCCAGCGACTACTTGTGCGGCGTAGTCATCGAAGCGGGTGCTTCCTGGTAGTATTTTGCGCTCATAGGCTGCAATTGCCTTGCCTAGGTTTGCAAAGAATTGAGAAATTTCGTCCTGCGTTTCGGTGTCGAGCGCATTCCAGCTTGTCTGCTGCTGTGCATCGCCGTCTGGTGTGCCAGATTCTGGCAACATCGCGGGCAAGCTTAGAGGCCCGAATACATTTTCATACATGTCGCGGTAGATAGCATCGCTGGAAATGAGATGCAGTAACTGCACTCTATCGGTTGCGTGCTCATGCTTCGCTTCTAAAGGTGCGAGGGCCTGTGCCCACTGGCTATCTTTCCTTCCGTCCCAGTAAAACCACGGGCTATAGGCAAGTCCAACTAGACTGGGCGTATGCATCGGTCCGATACCAACGCCAACAGCGAGTGCTAGTCCATCGGTAAACATTAGCTCAGGTTTGTGGCAGGTCGCGCAGGCAACCTGTGCATTGCTGCTGAGCCGAGTGTCGAAGAAGAGGCGATGACCAAATTCTGCTGCTGCAGGATCGTCAGCTACTAGATTACTAGGATCAAGCGGTAGCGGTGGAAGGGAATCCAAAGATAATGAAGCGATTAATCTGAGCTCTTCCTCGGTCCAATCGGGTACACCAGGAATAGACAAGTAGTTCCAGCCAACGGCAAAGATCAGGGCGATACTGGCGAATAGTGGCAGCAGCAGATCTTTCTTCATTGCAGTTCGAAATCGATAATAGCAGTGTCGTCAACGCCAGCATATTGAAACTCAATCTGCAGTTCCCAGTGCCCCTGCATGTGAAATCGCACGCCCTCGAGCAAGTAATCGCCGTTGTCGAGTCGCATTGTTACTTCAGGCTGTGTCGGAAGGCCATGATCGTGCTCAGGCATACCACCGAATACGTTCAACTCCTCTAGCTCTAGGATTTCGTCATCGCGATCCAATACACGTATATGCCAACTGTGAATTGTGTTGATGCTAAGAGGCGAGAGTTCGCTATAGATTTCAATCTTGAAGCCTTTATCCGTAACGCCGCTCAGATCGGGCAGACGGACATCGGCTGCGTTAGCGGGGAAAAAGGTAAGCAGAAGTGATAGGGCAAAAAGTATTTTCATAGTGTATCGGTATAAAGCCTTACTTAGGGGTGACAATAATACGGGAAACTAATCGAGTAGAGTAGGGAGAAGCCGACCTTTTCATATTAGCTAATTAGTCCGTTACTTGCGGGGTCAAATCCGAAGCCATTAGATCCCAGCAAAGATCTCCGTTAGGACTATCGCGATTAATATCGAAGCCAGTGCTATTAAAAAATTCGAATAGTGTCATTGGGCTTTCTTTTGCTCTCTCAAAGCTGGTTGCTACTTAGTAATTCATTACGTCGTAAAGCGTAGTTTAGTTCTAGGGTTTCTTAAACTAAAAAAGGGCAAGTCCTCGCGGAGCTGCCCTTTCTGCTTCTTAAATCTAAATGGCGTTGCTAGTGACTGGCGCTAGCTAGGCGATTTTAGATTTAAACAGCGACGATTTCTTCAGCCTGTGGACCTTTCTGACCATCAGTTACTACGAACTCAACGCGCTGACCTTCAGCAAGAGTCTTGTAACCAGCGCTTTGAATTGCACTGAAATGTGCAAATACGTCAGGGCCGCCTTCACGTTCGATGAAGCCGAAACCTTTATTCTCGTTAAACCATTTCACTGTACCGCTAATTTTTTCGGACATTTTTGTTACCTAAATTTTAAATAGTATAATCCTGCAGAGCAGGGGTCGTGCTAGAAATTCGGCGTACTTATAAACTTTATGACGAGGTGTTACTGGAAGACTTCGAAATGGGGAGAATAAATAGTTGCTTACTTTCAAGCTAGGGGAATTTTACAGGTAAACCTTTGGCTGTCAAGGGTTTTTCGGCTATACAGCTGATCTGCAGAGGGCGTTAATTAGTGCTCAAACGGGGCTCAAATTGATCCCTCGCGGTAGTTCTTTTTCTGAAACCGGGGTGAGCAGATCGCTAGAAACAGTAAATCATTCTCGCCGGTATTCTTGATGCGCTGGCGGGTACTCTCTGGAACTATTACCACGTCACCTTTTGTGATATCGCAGGGTTCTGCAGTCCCCACCTCGACTGAGCCGCAACCGGACAAGATCACGTAGCGCTCAGTAGTATTCTCCAAGGAATGCCACTTAGTTCGTTGCCCCTTTCCAACTCTTGCCTGAGCTATCGAGACATCTTCGTCATCTGCGGAGTTAGATGTTTCGATAATGTGGCAACCTTCCTCAAAATAATACTCAGCGTTGGGATCGTGTTTCTTAATCATAGTAGGTTGTTCTATTGTTCCGCTGCACTCAGGTCAGTTAGTAGCTCATTGAGCTTCGCCGTGACTTCAAAGGTAACATTATAGGTGAAACCGGATGCCGCAATACTGTCAGATCGAGGTATGAGGTCACAGTCACCCTCGGTATAGATTTCATTGAGAGCTTCGCCTAGTAGACTGCGATAACTTTCTAAAAACTGATTCTGGCTGCTCTGCAGCGTGCTTTGTACGCGCCCACCGATTTGTTGAAACTGGGTCTCTTCCTGAATGCGCTGCATCTGGGTGCTTGTAAGAGTTGGCTATGTTCACCTGAAGGCTCTCCTGCAGGTCCAATAGTTCTTGTCTCAGTGGATCTGCTGCGGATTGATCGTCGTTGAGCGCGCCGATGATCGTGTGGGCGAATACGTTGCCGTTTATCGCCTGCGC
>CASQMQ010000087.1 GCA_949430125.1 uncultured Pseudomonadales bacterium | reverse complement strand
GCCGCCATGAATGCCAAGAAGAAAGGGCGCACCGTTGCTGTCATGTGTGACCTTGAATCTGTTGGGGGCAGTTGTACGCATTATGGGACCATACCCTCGAAAGCGCTTCGTCACTCAGTTAAAGAAGTCATGCAGTTTAATGCTAATCCCATGTTTAGAGATTTGGGTGACGCGAGAAAACTAAGTTTTCAGCAAGTATCGAAACATGCCGATCGCGTCGTCTATGAGCAAGTGCAAATGCGCACCGATTTCTACGACAGAAACCACATACCTATATATAAGGGGCGGGCAAGTTTTCTAGACAAAAATACGATCAAGCTTGTTGGAAAGCGCAAGAAGTTGTCTGCTACGAACTTTGTAATTGCTACAGGTTCTAGTCCGTATCATCCCCCGGGTGTCGACTTTTCGCATGATCGTGTCTTCGATAGTGACACGATTCTAAATATGGACTACTCACCGCGCAAAGTCACTGTTATGGGCGCGGGCGTCATTGGTTGTGAATATGCTTCTATCTTCGGTGGGCTCGGCTGCAAAGTAGAGCTAATAAATCCTGCTTCAGGCCTGCTAACTTTTCTCGATACTGAGATAGCCGATGCGCTGAGTTACCATTTGCGTAATCTCGGAGTGCGTAGTCGCCATAATGAAGAATTTGAAAAAATGAAATGCAGTGACGATCACATAGTGACCTATCTCAAGTCGGGTAAGAAGATTCGCAGCGATATAGTGCTCTGGGCGAATGGCAGAAGCGGAAATACCAAGAACCTAGGACTGGATATGATCGGGCTGACTACAAACAGCAGGCAGCAGATATCTGTGAATAGGCAATATCAGACATCAGTTAAGAATATTTATGCTGCTGGTGATGTTATTGGTTGGCCATCACTTGCAGGCGCAGCCTATGATCAAGGGAGAGCTGCGAGCAATGCGATTGCGGCACCAGATGAGTGTTACCACGTTGAGCAGGTTACAACGGGAATCTATACGATCCCTGAGATAAGCACGTTGGGAGCAACCGAACAGGAGCTAACTGAGCAGAAAATTCCATACGAGGTTGGAAAGGCCTTCTTTAAGAACACTGCCCGGGCCCAGATTACAGGAGAGCAGGTGGGGATGTTGAAGCTGATCTTTCATTTTGAGACCTTGGAGCTGTTAGGTATCCATTGCTTCGGCGATCAAGCATCGGAGATCGTGCATATCGGTCAAGCAATCATGTGCCAGCCGACTCCAGCGAATTCAATTAAATATTTTCTCAACACAACATTTAACTATCCGACCATGGCGGAAGCCTATCGGACTGCTGCACTTGATGGCTTGAACAGGGTTTTTTAGTTGCAACCTCATCGAAGAGCATGACTGTCAGCTGATGAGTAAATTTCTTGGTCGTCGCGATCGTCATCTGTTAAACAATGTGACGGGGAATATATCGTTTGGCTTTCAGTGGAAGATGTGATGAAAGCTAACTTGCATTAGTAAGAATGAAGAGCTTGATAGCTGAACGAAATTGTTAGTTTGGGCCTACGAGAGCTGAAAAGAAATGCAGCGCGCTGCGCTAATTCTAATTGCGAATCATTTGGATTTAAAGTGAATCCTCGGTTCTCACAGGCCGCTCCCTGCGTGCGTTTAGAGAGATAAAATACTTGCTATCGAGAGACTATCCGTGTAAATTTCCTGCCATAATTATTGGCAGATCTGAAGGCGGTCATTTCAGAATTTTTAAAAAAGCAGGACGCTATCAAAGTTTCAAATAATATCAATGTGAGTGCATAATCTAGGTACGGCCGCCATCACTTCGTTATATTTTTTTTGGAACACGTTAGCTAAGGGGCTCCCATATAGAGTGGTTGATCTCTATGGGTAGTGAAATACTGTCTCCGGCAATCTTTGCCAAAGGTTATGACTTTTTTATGAATCATGCTGTTGGGCTAACTCCATCGAAATTCTGTGCCCCCTACTCAAAATCTCTAATAAATTTAGAAGAACCTTATTTATTGCCTTCGGCTGAGCTGGCATGTTCGCTGGCGGTTGCCGATTTGCGAGTTTAAAGGTAGGCTCAACAGGGGCAGTATCACTAAAGGTATTGTAGAGGGAAGGAAGTTCAGTATTGGCCAGAGTGATTTTTTAGGCTGCGCTGGCAGAAAAGTCAATGACATGCCACCCTGTATAGCTGTTTACAACGATTCAGTGGTATTGAATAAGGTCCGGTAGCGGAATTTGATTCGATGTGAATCCGGTGGGTCGACTGCCTAAAGTTTGTCGGAATTTTTGGAGTTAAGTGCTTGGAATTACCTAACGAAATGCTAGACGGTTTGAGACCGTTTCTTTTTTACTTCGCCTTGGTGCTGGCTGTCGTGGTTATCATGCTCGGGCTTTCCTATTTCCTTGGCCAGCGCGTTACTGCTCACTCCAAAAATTTACCCTTTGAGTCAGGCATTGTTTCCGTGGGCAGCGCACAATTTCGAATCTCAGTCCATTTCTACCTGCCGGCCATACTATTTATTATTTTTGATCTAGAAGTTGTCTTTCTCTTTGCTTGGGCTGTGGCGGTTAGAGAGGCGGGATGGCTTGGTTTTATCGAAATTTCAGTATTTATCTTCATTTTAATCGCGGCCTTGTTCTATCTCTGGCGCATAGGCGCTCTCGATTGGCGCACGCTCACGCAGAAACGGGAACTGAAAACTATCTCCGGGCCTGGTGGTGTCACCAATAAAAAGGAATTCAAATTATGAGTTGGGAGCTGCAGAAAGCAGAAGATGCCTCGTCACCGCAGCCAGGTGGCAGTGCCATGGACGAATTCATCCGGCGCAATGTGGTCATGGCGAATTTGGAAGATATGGTGTCTTGGGGTCGAAAGAACTCTATCTGGCCCTTCAATTTCGGTCTTTCTTGCTGTTATGTGGAGATGGCAACTGCGTTTACCAGCCGCCACGACCTAGCTAGATTCGGCGCAGAGGTGATTCGTGGCACGCCTAGACAGGCGGACATGATCGTTATTGCAGGTACTGTGTTCCGCAAGATGGCGCCTGTTGTAAAGCTTCTGTATGAGCAGTTACTAGAGCCAAAATGGGTTATTTCCATGGGTTCCTGCGCCAATTCCGGCGGTATGTACGATATCTACTCGGTGGTACAGGGCGTGGACAAGTTCCTGCCCGTGGATGTCTATGTTTCTGGTTGCCCGCCACGCCCTGAGGCCTTGCTACAGGGATTGATATTGCTGCAGGAGTCGATCGGTAGGCAGCGACGGCCACTGAGCTGGGTGATCAATGATCAGGGCATTATTCAGAAGGAAGCCAACCCTGTGCAGCGTATTGTGCGCTCGCCAGATCGGATTGCGGCGACTGAGCTTCGTTCTCCAAATGATGTTTAAAAATAATTTAAAACAAAGAGTTAGTTACGGATATTTAAAGTAAAATATAGTGATATCGAGCACAGAAAATAACAGCCAATCTCCTGACCAGGTGTCAGCCGCTTTAGTGCAGCTGCGCCAAATGCATGGCAATCTCATAGTGGCTGAACAAGCTACTTGCGATGGCATGCCGACGGTGTGGATTGAGCGGCAAAACATAGACATAGTTTTGCGTGCGCTGAGAGATGAGACGACCCCACGTTTCGAGATGTTGTTCGATCTTACCGCTATTGATGAGCGACTGCGTAGCAACCGAACTGGTCAACCAGATAGCGAGTTCACAGTCGTCTATCACCTCATGTCATTCTCTGGAAATTGCGACTTTCGCATCAAAGTTGCCCTTCAGGACAGCGATCTAAGTATTCCGAGTATTGTGCGCCTATGGCCCAACGCGAATTGGTATGAGCGTGAGGCCTGGGACATGTTTGGTATTAACTTCGATGGCCATCCGAACCTGTGTCGCATCGTGCTGCCTCCAACTTGGAAGGGCCATGCGCTGCGAAAGGAGCATCCAGCCCGCGCAACTGAGATGGAGCCATTCACGCTTGATGATGACGAATTGGATTTCGAGCAGGAAGCGCTAAAATTTAAGCCAGAAGATTGGGGGATGAAAAGGAAGTCTGAGAATTCAGAATTCATGTTTCTTAATTTGGGCCCTAATCATCCGAGTGTACACGGCGCCTTTCGCATTGCTCTGCAGTTGGATGGTGAGATCCTGGTAGATGCGGTGCCAGATATTGGCTACCACCACCGTGGCGCCGAGAAGATGGGCGAGCGGCAATCCTGGCATACATATATTCCTTACACGGATCGTATCGATTACCTAGGTGGGGTCCTGAATAATCTGCCCTATGTCATGGCAGTAGAAAAGATGGCTGGTATAGAGGTGCCGGAGCGTGTGAAGGTTATCCGTGTCATGCTCTGTGAAATGTTTCGAATCTGCAGCCACCTCCTCTTCTATGGCACTTTTGCGCAGGACGTGGGGCAGCTATCTCCGATATTCTACATGTTTGTCGAGCGCGAACGTATCTTCAATATCATCGAATCCATCTGTGGAGCACGTATGCATCCGGGTTGGTTCCGAATTGGTGGTGTGGCACAGGACTTGCCGAACGGCTGGGAGAAGCGCATTCAGGAACTGTTGGACTTCATGCCAGCTCGGCTAGACGAATACGACAGCATGGTGATGAACAATGGCATCCTAAAGAGACGAACTCAGGGTGTCGGGGTATACGATACGAAAGAGGCGCTTAACTGGGGTGTGACCGGTGCAGGTTTAAGAGCTACTGGCATGGAATGGGATTTTCGCAAACAGCGTCCTTACAGCGGATACGAAAATTTTGACTTCGACGTGCCGATTGCTGTGAATGGCGACTCTTATGATCGCTGTGCAATCCGCGTTGAGGAGATGCGTCAGAGTCTCCGCATCATTAAGCAGTGCATGGACAATATGCCGTCGGGCCATTACAAGTCCGATCACCCCCTGACGACTCCTCCGCGTAAAGAAAAGACCATGCAGGATATCGAGACGCTGATTACCCATTTCTTGAGCGTTAGTTGGGGGCCTGTAATTCCTCCGAGCGAAGTGACAGTGGCTGTCGAGGCGACAAAGGGCATTAATAGCTACTATCTCGTGAGTGACGGCAGTACCACTTCTTATAGGACGCGCATACGAACACCGTCGTTTGCTCATTTACAGATGATTCCAGAGATATCGCGAGGCTTTATGGTCGCGGACCTTATCGCCATCATTGCGAGTATCGATTTCGTTATGGCGGATGTGGATAGGTAGTAAATAGATTAACAGTCAGGCAAAAACAGTTAGCGCCCTAAAGACAAAGAGAGAAGCACAGAGACAAATGAGTCAGCAAGTAATAGCAAGCACAGCGACCAAAGCTCGGAGATTGTCTGCAGATGAGATTGTGGAGATCGAACACGAGATGACTTTGTATCCCGATAAAAGGGCGGTTGGGCTAGAGGCGTTGAAAATTGTGCAGAAACATCAGGGCTGGGTTTCTGATGAAAGTCTTCTTGGAATTGCTAAGTACTTAGATATTCCCGCGGCTGACTTGGAAGGAGTGGCGACGTTCTTTAATCTGGTTTATCGGCAGCAAGTGGGTAAGAACGTTATTTTATTCTGCGACAGCGTTAGCTGTTGGATCATGGGCTGTGAAGGCATCAAGAGCTATATCAAAGATAAGCTTGCTATTGATTATGGGGAGACGACAGAGGACGGCGACTTTACGTTGATTCCTGTCCCTTGTTTAGGAGATTGCGACAAGGCGCCGGTAATGATGGTGGGCCCTGACATGCATAGAAATTTAACGCCGGAAAAAATTGATTCAATCATCATGGACTGCAAGACAATACAGGATTAAACGGACATTAAAGTGGTAACAAATCCATTAACAAAGAATATTGATATGTCTCGCCCGCCGCTGGACATCACCGCCTATGAGGCAAATGACGGCTATCAAAGCGTGCATGCGATCGCGAAGGGATTGAGCCCGGAAGATGTACTAGAGTTAGTAAAAGGTTCTGGGCTAAAGGGTAGAGGCGGAGCAGGATTTCCAACCGGCTTGAAATGGAGTTTCGTCCCTCGAGGAGATAACTCTCCCAAGCAAAAATACCTAGTAGTGAATGCTGACGAGATGGAGCCCGGTACTTTTAAAGACAGGTTGCTAATGGAGGGTGATCCGCACCTTATGCTTGAAGGTATGATCATCGCCGCCTATACGATCCAGGCGAGCAAGGCTTATATCTTTTTGCGGGGTGAATATACTGTCTCAGAGGTGGTCTTGCGCAACGCCATTAAAGAGGCGTATGAGAAAGGTTATCTCGGCAAGGACATTCTCGGTACTGGTTTCGACTTCGATATCATTATGCACACGAGTGCTGGACGATATATTTGCGGCGAAGAAACGGCGCTGTTGAATGCGCTTGAGGGTAAGCGAGCAAATCCGCGTGCTAAGCCGCCATTCCCTCAGGTGAGCGGGCTTTGGGGAAAGCCAACTATTGTCAACAATGTAGAAACGTTATGTAACCTGCCTGGAATTTTGACTTATGGCATCGACTGGTACCAGGGATTGGCGAAGGGTAACGATCACGGAACGAAGTTGTTTGGAGTCAGCGGCAAGGTAAAGACGCCAGGCTGTTGGGAATTGCCGCTTGGCTTGCCCATAAGAGAATTGTTAGAAGGCTATGCTGGTGGAATGCAGGACGGCCTAGAACTCAGGGGTTTTCTCCCTGGTGGCGGGTCAACCGACTTTATGCTTCCGGAGCACCTTGACATAACGCTTGATTACGACGAGATAGCGAAAGTAGGCAGCAGGCTCGCTACCGGCACAATGATTGTATTAGATGACAAGACTTGTCCGGTAGGGATGGTGGGGAATCTGATGAAATTCTTTGCTCACGAGTCCTGTGGTTTCTGCACGCCGTGTCGCGATGGCCTACCTTGGGTCGATCAGATTTTCCGTGACTTCGAGAATGGTGAAGGCAGCGAAAAAGATTTACAGATTCTTCATGACCACGTCACTTACCTGGGGCCGGGTAGAACATTTTGCGCTTTAGCGCCTGGCGCCACTGCACCATTGGGTAGCGGGCTAAAATATTTCAAAGAAGATTTCGAAAAACATATCACAGAGAAGCGCTGTAGCTATAAGCACTGATAATTTCAGTGTTGTCTAGCTATGCTTGGAGTAACTGATGGCGAAAATTGTTATTGATGGGGTGGAGCACGAGGTAAACCCCGATAACAATCTGTTGCAGGAGTGCCTGTCGCTGGGTCTAGACTTGCCTTATTTTTGCTGGCACCCAAGCATGGGTTCTGTCGGTGCTTGTCGTCAATGTGCGGTTATGCAATATCGCGATGCAGATGACAAGGAAGGCATGTTAGTGATGGCGTGTATGACTCCAGCTGCGGATGGAGCGATTATATCTATCGAAGACGAAGGGGCTAAGTCTTTTAGGTCTGAAGTTATCGAGAGTCTCATGACTAGCCACCCGCATGATTGTCCTGTCTGCGAAGAAGGGGGCGAGTGTCACCTTCAGGATATGACTTTGATGTCAGGCCATAACTATCGCCGCTATGATAAGAAGAAGAGAACACATCGAAATCAATACTTAGGGCCGTTTGTCAACCATGAGATGAATCGATGTATAACTTGCTACCGCTGTGTTCGCTTCTATGGTGACTACGCTGGCGGCACCGATCTATCTGCGCAGGCTTCTCATCATCATGTCTATTTTGGTAGGCACGAAGAGGGCGTGCTGGAAAGTGAGTTTAGTGGCAATCTTGTTGAAGTTTGCCCTACGGGCGTCTTTACTGACAAGGCGTTTAGCGAGAATTACAGCCGCAAGTGGGATCTGCAGACCGCTCCTTCAGTGTGTGTCGGATGCTCTGTAGGTTGCAATACGTCACCAGGCGAGCGGTATGGAAGTTTGCGTAGAACTGTTAATCGATATAACAGTGAAGTAAATGGCTATTTTCTCTGCGACAGGGGCCGTTTTGGTTTCGATTTTGTAAACAATAGCGACCGCCTGTTAGAGCCAGTTCAGCGCGTTGATAACACGGGCGAGCTGTTGGCAGATGATCAAGTTAAGGCGTTCATTAAAGAATTTAAAGCTGATGGAACGATAGGTATCGGTTCCCCGCGGGCTAGCAACGAATCGAACTTTGCGCTTCGGGCTATGGTGGGTGAAGAAAATTTTTATGCGGGTTACTCTGACGTCGAACATGAGTCGATGCAGGTACTACTGGATCTAGCGAGCGACACGGCTTTTCATAGCCCTAGCGTGCGCGAGATCGAAATGGCTGATGCCGTGTTAATACTGG
This sequence comes from uncultured Pseudomonadales bacterium, assembly GCA_949430125.1. Taxonomy (GTDB): domain Bacteria; phylum Pseudomonadota; class Gammaproteobacteria; order Pseudomonadales; family Pseudohongiellaceae; genus UBA9145. The sequence goes on along the minus strand of CASQMQ010000087.1, from coordinate 12,392 downwards.
GGGAGGACGTAACTAATGTGGCTCCACGTATCGCGTTAGCACTGCGCCAGTCGGTACGTAACAAGGCCAAAGATCTCGCAGACGAAAGCAGAATACCCCAATGGCAGGACTCAGCTGTACGCGAACTCGCACAGCATGACCTCAGTCCGCTGAGCATTATCAGCTCGGCAGTAAGCAGGCTTGATGACGTAGCTTCCGATAGGGTTATCGAGTCATTGTCCGTTGTGGCTGCGATGGGGCATCAGATCGCTAATAAGATATCAGCATCCGCACCTAAAGCTGATTGCTCCGCAGCGCATGACCAGGTCATAGAGAAGATCGTGGAACAGCTGAAGGCTGCGAAACGACCTCTAATTATTGCGGGCAATAGCAATGGAAGCGAAGTAATCAGAGCCGCCGCAAACATCGCTAGAGCTTTGTATGATTTTAAAGACAACTCTGCTATCGACCTTTGCCTGTTAGTGCCTGAAGTAAATAGCGTAGGCATGAGTTTGATGACTAATGCAAAAAATCCACTCGGAGCCGCATTAAAAAAATTACACGATGGCACGGCTAAGCGCGTTATCGTTTTAGAGAACGACCTCTATCGTCGAGCCTCAAGAGCGAAAGTAGATGCGGCTCTGACGGCTGCGACAAAAGTGTTAGTTTTGGATCAACTGCCAACCTCAACAACAGCGAATGCTGATGTGGTTCTTCCGGCCACCGCATTCTCAGAACACGAGGCGACGTATATTAATTACGAGGGCAGGGCGCAGCTGAGTTTCCAAGTGCATCAGTGTAAGAAACAAGCACAACCATCGTGGCGCTGGCTATGCGATGCTGAGCATGTCGACGACCTGGTTGAGCGCTGCTGTAACGAGGTGCCGGGCTTGGCGAGGCTACGAGAGGTATTACCTGGAGAGAACCCATTCATAGCTGGCATGAAAGTGCCAAGACAATCTCATAGATACAGTGGTCGGACCGCGATGACTGCAAACGTCAACGTTCACGAGCCAAAACAGAGGGAAGATAAGGAGTCTGTTATGTCCTTCTCCATGGAAGGAATGCCAGCACAGAAGGATGCTAGTGTTCACGCAGCCTCATGGGCGCCGAAGTGGAACTCAAATCAATCCATCAGTAAATTTCAGGACGAAGTGAATGGTGAGTTAAAACAGGGACATCCAGGCTGTCTATTGATAGAGAGGAAAGATTCCAGCGGCAGTTATTTCAAGGCGGGTTCTGATTCGATTGAACCGTCTGCGAATCAACTGCGACTAGTTTTCTCTTATCAAATATTTGGCAGCGATGAATTAAGTGCGCGCTCCAAGCCTATTCAGGCGCGAATGACAGATGCTTATATTGGTTTGTCGCCACAGGATGCACAAAAGAGAGATTTGAGACAGGGAGATGTGGCGACAATCAGTCCATTGGGCTCCCCGTAGTGGTCTGTATTCGTAGAGGCATCAAAGCTGGTACTGCTTTATTGCATTGCGGTGATGGCAATATCAGCCCCGCCGACTTTTCTGGTTTGATCGAGGTAGAGAAGAGCGCAACTCAGACAACGAGTCGCGGCATTGGGAATCTGATTGTTAGTGATTTCCATGAAGAGGAAATTAACTCATGACTTTCGAAGTGGGTTCCGGACTAAGCATAGGCGTAATATTGGCGACGGTTATTCTCGTCGCGGCTATGCTGATCTGGGTAGAGCGCCGGTTGTTAAGCTTCTGGCAGGAACGGCTTGGTCCAAACCGCGTAGGTCCTTTCGGGCTGCTACAGGTCGTCGCGGATATGATTAAGATTTTTACCAAGGAAGATTGGGTTCCTCCTTTCGCGGATAAGTTTAGCTTCGTGCTGGCCCCCGCCATCATCATGACAGTGATCTTGATGAGCTTTAGTGTTATCCCATTTGCTCCTGGTGTCGGGGTTGTCGACTCTAATATAGGTGTCCTCTTCGTGCTTGCAATGGCGTCGCTTGGGGCGTACAGCGTCATGTTGGCCGGTCTCTCATCTGACAACAAATATGCTTTGTTAGGTGCATTGCGCGCAGCTGCACAAATGATTAGCTACGAAGTCTTCATGGGTATATCCATTCTTGGTGTTGTCGCTCTTTCCGGTACATTTAACCTGCGAGAGATCGTGTTAGCGCAAGAAGAGAATGGTTGGTATGTCATACCGCAGTTCATTGGTTTCGTGATCTTCTTGATCGCGGGTGTAGCAGAGAGTCACCGATTACCTTTCGATATACCCGAGGCAGAGCAAGAAATCTGTGCGGGTTACCACACTGAATATTCAGGTATGAAGTTTGGTATGTTTTTCGTAGGGGAATACCTAGGCTTGGTCTTGATAGCTTCGTTAATCACAGTGCTGTTCTTCGGCGGATGGTTAGGACCTGCGTTCTTGCCCCCTATAGTTTGGTTTTCATTAAAGGTATTTGTATTTATTGCCTTCTTCATCTTGCTGCGCGCAGCTATTCCACGTCCGCGCTATGACCAACTGATGAGCTATGGCTGGTTATTTCTATTGCCTGCTTCACTGTTAAACCTGCTGATTACTGGCGTAATTATTTTGAGTACATCCTAATGTTGCTAATATTTGGAGAAATACATGCTCACCTTGATTAAGGACACATTGACGAGTCAGGTGGTTACCCTATGGAGGGTGTTCTCGCATCTGTGGGTAAAGGCTGACACCGTCGAATATCCTGATGTGCAGCCGTATATGTTTCCGCGCTGGCGCGGTCGTATCATCCTCAGCCGTGATCCAGACGGAGAAGAGCGTTGTGTAGCTTGCAATCTCTGCGCGGTAGCTTGTCCTGTTGACTGCATCGCTTTGCAGAAAACCGAGGACGAGGAAGGACGCTGGTATCCCGAATTTTTCCGCATCAATTTTTCTAGGTGCATTATGTGTGGTTTCTGCGAGGAGGCCTGCCCAACGAATGCCATTCAGCTAACGCCGGATTTCGAAATGGCAGAATACAAGCGGCAGGACATGGTGTGGGAGAAGGAAGACTTATTGATCGACGGCACCGGGAAATACCACGATTACAACTTTTATCGTGTTGCGGGTAAGAAGATCGGTGGTAAAGACAAGGGTGAGGCGCGCAATGAAGCCGTGCCAGTCAATGTGAGGAGTCTGTTGCCGTGATTTTGCTCTTCTACATAGCCGGTGCTGTAGCTATCATTTCGACGGTGGCGGTCATCTTGCAAACAAATATTGTGCATGCGCTTATCTATCTGATTCTGTCGCTGTTGGCCGTAGCAGTTTGTTTTTACGTGTTGGGCGCACCGTTTGCCGCCGTGTTGGAAGCTATCGTTTACGCCGGCGCGATCATGGTGTTATTTCTGTTTGTGATTATGATGCTGAACATGGGGCAGCATAGTATCGATCAGGAGCGCAGCTGGATGGGGCCAAAAATATGGATAGTGCCTTCAATACTAGCTTCGGTGTTACTCGCGCAACTACTTACAGTAATTACGCAATATGATCATGAACTCGCGTTGACGACAGTCGATGTTATGGAAGTAAGTGCATTGCTTTTCGGCCCCTACGTGTTAGCGGTCGAATTGGCTTCTATATTGTTACTTGCAGGTTTGGTTGCCGCTTACCATTTAGCAAAAAAATGAATAAGAAAAAGTGAAAGAGTGCGAAATGTTAAAGCCACACACACAAGCCATTCAGTCGAGTGAGAAGAGATAGACAATGGAGTCGATCCCAATTGAGCATGGACTAATACTGGCCGGCATATTATTTGTGCTCGGTTTAGTCGGTGTATTGACGCGGCGCAACATTGTGTTCGTGCTTATGTCGCTTGAAATCATGATCAACGCGAGTGGTCTGGCTTTTATTGTGGCGGCATCGCGTTGGGAGCATGCCGACGGTCAGATTATGTTTCTGATGATTCTTACCCTGGCTGCGGCTGAAGTGGCTGTGGGCCTAGGTCTTATTATTCAAATGTATCGGCGCTATCAGACGGTCGATATTAATGTGTTAAGTCAGATGAAGGGATAAGGGCAGGAAGCTAGCGTGGAAGATTTAATTTGGCTGTTACCGACGTTTCCTCTGCTGGGCTTTTTAAGTCTAGCGCTTACTAGTGGGAATCTGCCGAAAAAAGTCGTTGGCGCAATCGGTGCCGGATCTATAGGCCTGTCATTCCTGACCGCAGCCATGATCGCCTATCAGTTTCTAAGCTCAGGTGAGACGCACCTTGTTGTTGAGATGTGGGTTTGGATGGCAGTGGGTAATTTCACTCCGGGCTTTAGTTTCTATCTAGATGGTCTGGCGGTGGTCATGATGCTGATCATCACTGGCGTGGGATTCCTGATTCACCTTTACTCCGCAGGTTTCATGTTGGACGATCCCAGCTACAGCCGCTTTTTCTCATACATGAATCTGTTTGTGGCTTCGATGCTTGTGTTGGTCCTAGCTGATAACTTGTTGCTCCTCTATTTAGGCTGGGAGGGGGTAGGCTTGTGTAGCTACCTACTTATAGGGTTCTGGTATGAAAAACCCGAGAACGGCTATGCTGCGAGAAAGGCATTCATCACGACTCGCGTCGGCGATACCTCGATGGCGATAGGCCTGTTTCTGTTGTTCGCTGAACTGGGCACACTAGACATACAAGAGATGTTGCACGCGGCCGAGACTCAGTGGGCTGTTGGTTCTGGCCTGGCTGTTGCCGCTTCTTTATTACTACTGGGTGGTGCGGTGGGCAAGTCCGCGCAACTGCCATTACAGACTTGGTTGCCAGATGCGATGGCGGGCCCTACACCGATCAGCGCGTTGATTCACGCCGCGACAATGGTTACTGCCGGCGTTTATTTGATTGCACGCACCCATGTATTGTTTGAGCTCGCACCGAACGTGCAGCTACTGGTTGCTTGGATCGGCCTGATTACCTTGTTGATGGCTGGCTTCACCGCCATGACACAGCACGATATCAAACGAATTCTCGCCTACTCAACGATCAGCCAGATTGGCTATATGTTCCTAGGTTTGGGAGTTGGTGCCTGGTCGGCTTCGGTTTTTCATCTGATGACTCACGCGTTCTTTAAAGCCTTGTTATTCCTAGCTGCGGGCACGGTAATTCACAGTCTGCATCACGAGCACAACATTTTTAAGATGGGTGGAAAGCGTAAGCAACTACCAATCGCCTTCGCCTCATTTATGATAGGCAGCCTAGCCTTGGCGGCTTTTCCATTCACTTCGGGCTACTTCAGTAAGGATGAGATTCTTATTGCTGCTTTGGAGCTGGAAGGGCCCGGTATGATTCTCTGGCTTGGCGGTGTACTAGGCGCCTTCCTTACTGGCATCTACAGCTTTAGGCTGGTGTTTGTCGTGTTCTTCGGTGAGAGCAAGGGACATCATGAGGAGAAAGAAGTCGCAGGTTTTAGCATGGCGACGCCGCTAATAATATTGATGGTGCTCGCATTATTTGGGGGCTGGATACAGATTCCCGTTGACGCAGTATTTAGTCATGGTGAGGTCCATGCAGAAGAGCACCATATTAGTGGTCTGATGCACGCTATCATGATCGCTGTTCCACTTTTAGGAATTGGGGTCAGCTATCTATTCTTCATGTCAAAAATATTTTCTGTTGAAAAGCTCATGGCCAATCCGCTCGCGACGCGTCTGCATGGATTCTGGTTCAGCGGATGGGGGATGGATGCGCTTTACAACTTTCTCTTCGTCAGGCCATTCGTATTCTTAGCTCGGATCAATAAGAACGATCTAATCGATGCCGTATACGCATTGCTGGTGAATATTTCTCGATTCGTCCACGTTATGATGGCGCGCACGCAAAACGGGCAGCTACGTTGGTATGCGCTGAGCGTCGGCGGCGGGGTGATAATCTTGATTACCCTAGGAGTGGTGCTATGATTTTAGTAGTGCTCATAAGCATATTGTTTCTGGGTGGTGTGCTCGCCTGGCTGTCTGAAGGCTTGGACTCTAGGTTTCCAAGGGTAGTTGCATTGGCAGCTGTGGTGATAGATCTACTGGTCATGATTGCTCTAGTGGGTGCCGATACGGAAGGCGCTGGCTGGATCGTTCAGCTCAATGCGCAGTGGATACCGCGCTTCGGTATTTCCTTTCATCTGGCGGCGGATGGGCTAAGTGTCCTAATGATGCTATTAACAGCGTTTTTAGGAATTATAGCAGTTGGCTCGGCATGGGATGAGATCACCGAGAGAACTGGATTCTTCTATTTCAATCTGCTCTGGACTCTTGCCGGCGTTATCGGTGTCTTCACTGCGCTTGATCTCTTCCTGTTTTTCTTCTTCTGGGAAGTCATGTTGATTCCTATGTATTTTATAATCGCGATCTGGGGGCATGAGAACAAGAACTACGCGGCGATGAAGTTCTTTATCTTTACTCAGGTCACTGGAATGCTGATGCTGATATCGATACTGGTATTAGCGTATTTTCACTACGTACAATTTGGATGGTTCAGTTTCGATTACTTCGATCTGTTGAAGGTAAATACCAGTAGTGCGATTGAAATGTGGATCATGCTGGGATTTTTCGTTGCCTTCAGTACTAAGCTGCCGAGCTTTCCTTTTCATTCTTGGCTGCCCGATGCTCACTCGCAGGCACCGACTGCTGGTAGTGTTCTTCTGGCCGGGGTGCTACTGAAGACCGGTGCCTATGGGTTGATAAGGTTCGCCGTGCCGCTCTTTCCAGAAGCGTCGATGCAGTTTGCCCCATTCGCAATGACGCTGGCGGTTATCAGTATTCTCTACTGTGCCAAGGTGGCCTTCGCACAAACAGATATAAAGCGCCTTATTGCTTATACAAGTGTGAGTCATATGGGTTTCGTTATGCTCGGCATCTATGCGTGGAACGAACAAGCATTGCAGGGTGCAGTAATGACGATGTTGGCACACGGTCTAAGTGCTGCGGCATTGTTCATGTTAGCGGGCGGCTTGCAGCATCGAATTCATACGCGTGATATGGAGTCATATGGGAGGATTCTGGGCGAAAGTGCCGCGACTATCCTTCGTCGCCTTATTTTTCTCGATCGCTGCATTAGGTATGCCGGGTCTTGGGAACTTCGTCGGTGAGTTTCTCGTATTGTTAGGCGCGTTTAAGGCGAGCATTGGTCTTACGGTTGCTGCCGCATTTGGTCTTATCTTCGCGTCGGTCTATTCGCTTTGGGTCATTCAAAAGGTTTTTCATGGCGCGTATCGAAACTCGGATTTCGATGATACTCACCTGCACGACCTGAGTCGTCGCGAGATGTTTTATTTCTCAGCGATGATGATTGGTCTGATTTGGATGGGCATGTACCCGCAAAGCTTTTTGGATATGTCGGCAGCCACTCTGACGAATTTACTTAACGAAACTGGGCAACTTCTCTTTGCACAGGGCAGCGAGCTATGATTACGTCGTTCAATGATTTATTGCCACTATTACCATTGCTTATCGTGACGGCGACATCTGTGATAGCAATGCTGATGATCGGCATACGCCGCAGCTACATTGCTACTGGCAGCATAACGATTACTGGTCTATTGGCGGCCACACTGGTTGCCGTTTCAATGATGGACTGGACGAATCAGCAAGTTACACCGCTGCTCATTATCGATCAGTACAGTCTGTTATTTACCGTAGTGGTTTGCGCATCTGCCATGGTCTTGGCTGTCTTGAGCTTTCCCTATTTCTTCGAGTTGGATGATCAAAGAGAAGAATACTTCCTGTTGCTAACGGTCGCGACTATCGGCGCCATAGTGATGGTGAGTAGCAATCATTTCGTGAGCACCGTGTTAGGTCTCGAGACTCTCAGTATGTCTCTGTATGGGATGATCGCTTATCCCTTGCACAGTGCGAAGTCGGCGAAATTTCCGTTGGAAGCGTCGGTTAAGTATCTTGTCCTCTCTGCGGCGGCATCGGGTTTTATATTGTTCGGTATGGCTTTAATCTATGCGCAGACAGGGACACTGTCTTTCGCCAGCGTTACCGAACTGCCTGCTGCAGGGTTGGGGGATGGCTATACAATTGTCGCGTTGCTGATGGTTGTTTCTGGTATGGCATTCAAACTCTCGTTGGCGCCTTTTCATATGTGGACACCTGATGTCTATGAAGGAGCGCCGCTACCAGCTACTGCGTATCTTGCAACAATAGGTAAGGCGGCAATGTTTGTCGTACTGCTGCGCTTTATGCAAATCAGTGATGCCTTGAGCTTCGATTCAATGGTGACTGTCCTTGCACTTATCGCCGCCGCGTCCATGTTAGCGGGCAATCTACTCGCACTATTGCAAGATAACCTAAAGAGAATTTTGGCGTACTCGTCTATCGCACACATGGGTTATCTGATGCTAGCGCTGATCGCTGGTCACTATGTCACAGGCACAATTGCCGTCGAGGCAATTACGTTCTACCTGATCGCCTATGTGATCATGTCGTTGGGTGCATTCGGTGTGGCGTCTGTCATCTCTTCGAGCGAGAAGGAATTCGATTCGATAAAGGAATACAGGGGACTTTTTTGGCGCAATCCCTTATTGGCTGCAACCTTTATCGCGATGCTACTCTCTCTAGCCGGCATTCCCCTCACCGTAGGATTTATAGGTAAGTTCTATATTTTCCTAAGCCGGAGTTGAATCGGGGCTGTGGGCTTTGTTGGGTGTGTTGGTATTAGGCAGTGGCATTGGTCTCTACTACTACCTTCGAATCATTTATCGCATGTTCATGCCGGAAAAACATTCGCTGCCTTATCGGGTTGGTGGTGTGGAGAGTGTGAGTTCTTACGCCGTGCTCGCCATTTTATTATTCTTGTTGCTCTTGTTTGGTGTCTATCCTGCACCAATCATGTCAATCGTTGCCACGGCCTCTGCAATCATCTAGTTTCTATTTAGGCTCATCCTGAAAGTGAATCGCGTCTTTTCCAGGTGCTGTTTGCCCTGGTGGATAGTATGTCTCAATTTCTAAAAGGTTATTTCCTTCAAGCTGTCGTACTAGCTGCCTTCTTCTCCCTGCTGGGAGTTCTCAATCTGGTGTCGACAGATGACGGCGGAACGGCCACCACTCGAAAAATCTCCTGCGACTTAATAACTGTGGCTCAGGCGTTGTATTGGTTTGATACAGATACGCTCTTCGATAACGTTCAGTCTGGCGGTGTTTTGACGGCGCGGTGCTATGCGGCGCATCAGATCAATGATTCCATCGATGTTGTTGTGGAAAAGTTGGCCGCCAGAGCGTCGCCTAGTTGAGAGGCGCTATCGTGATATTAGTTTTCCTTTCGAGACATGCTTCGAGCAGAATTTTTTATGAACGGTGAGTGGAATCTATCCAGCTCTGCGGCTACCTCGCTTCATGATCGGCACCGCAGCACTATAGGGAAAAGAATGGGAGAGTTCCATTAGAGCTAATTATGAAAGACCTTCGTATGGCTTGGGGAATGGATCTTTACAAGACCCAAGTGGTGACCTGGCCGCTGACGGTGAAGCTGGAGAGATTGTAGAGCGTTGCCAGGCTGCGCCGCCTTGGTATTGGGGGCTAATCAGACTATCATTGTGCGTTCTACAGATAGCGAAGGAAACTCATGTCTACAAGCAAGATTTCGGTTATTGGTGGTGGTAGCTTCGGCACGGTGATAGCCAATATTTCTGCAGAAAACGGTTATGAGGTCAGTTTTTGGATGCGTAACAAATCGCAGGCAGAGCAGCTCAATCGTACCCGCGAAAACTCGCAATACCTGCCCGATTACCTGCTTAATGAGAGAATCGTCGCTACGTCAGATATGGCGGCAGCGGTAAAAGACAGCGGTTTAATCTTTGTGGCCGTCCCGAGCTCCTCCTTCCGTCAGGTAGTAAGAGACATGGTGCCGCATATTTCTGAGGACGCGGTCCTTGTTAGTACTACGAAGGGAGTAGAGTCGGGCAGCTTCGATATGATGACTCAGATATTGAATCAGGAAGCTCCAAAAGCCAAAGTAGGTGTGTTAAGTGGCCCGAACCTTGCGTTGGAGATTGCGAAGAAAGATCTCACCGGTACTGTGATTGCGAGCCCTGATGAGGAAGTGCGCAAATTGGTGACGAGTGCGCTTAAGTCTAAGTATTTTCGAGTATATGCGAACAACGACATGTTCGGTGTGGAACTGGGTGGCTCGCTTAAAAATATCTATGCGATTATCGCGGGCATAGCGGCTGCCCTCGGCATGGGCCATAACACCAATAGCATGTTAGTGACTCGCGCCTTAACGGAGATGGCCAGATTTGGAAAGGAGTTAGGCGCAGACCCGATGACGTTCTTGGGTTTGGCGGGCGTGGGTGATTTGATTGTCACCTGTTCGACTCCGTTGAGCCGAAATTACAGGATTGGTTTTGCGTTAGGCAAGGGTACCCCGCTCGTAGAGGCTATCGCAGAGTTAGGTCAAGTAGCTGAAGGTGTGAATACGATAAAGTTGGTACAAGAGAAAGCCCAAGAATTAGGAGTCTATATGCCATTGGCGAGCGGGCTATATAAGATAGTTTATGAAAATGATTCGCTTGAGAATATAATTTCGTCGTTGATGCTTAGTGAACTGCCTCTAGATGTCGAATTCGCAGCGAATGAAGATAAAATTTTAGACTAGTGTCTGGTGTTGCTTTGGCAAAACCCGTTATGAAGTGTGTGCTCGCACGGATGGAAACTAAGCACTAGATAAACGAACTAAGAAAAGGCATTGAGGCGATCGTGCCTTCAATAGTACAAGCAGGGGAAAAACCATGTCAGACAAACTAAATGAGATTGTAGATAATATTACACAGCCATCGGCTTGGATTCGAATACTGTTGATGACGGTATTTGCTGTTGCCTCCTATTTTATTTTACTGCCTTTGATTCTCGTATTGAGTATCGCGCAAGCGCTGTTCACGCTCATCACTGGCAAGGGCAACGCCAACATAAGGTACTTTTCTTCCGCGCTAGAGCTGTATATTTCGCAGCTCTTCAAGTTTATGACCTATCTTTCCGAAGTAAAACCATATCCATTTTCTGACCTTCCCGAAGTAGAAGACGACTCACTACAACAGGAGTCGGCTCCCAAGAAAACGAGCAAGAAGACAGATGGAGCTGCAAAGGACGAAGTTAAGGTGTCCGCTGCAAGCACGGTTGTGGTTAAGCCCGCCGTTAAGAAAAAGGCTGCTACAAAGAAATCTGCTACAAAGAAGGTTGCCAAAAAGAAAGCGCCAAAGAAAGCGTCCAAAAACATCGAGAAGCCCGAGAAGGATCCAGGCGGCGACGGCGTCAGCGACTCCTAAGCTGTATTAGGCCTGGGCCCGAAAAGAGGCTGAGATGCTAGTTTATTTGTTACGTCACGCGATTGCAGAAGACAGGGCCGCAACGGACTCTTTAAGAGACTTAACCGCCGAGGGCTTAGCTCAGGCGCGTTCGATTACTGAGAAATTCAAGCAGCATTCCCCAGTTATCGATAGAGTGCTGTGCAGCCCCTACAATAGGGCGCAGCAGACGGCCTCTGCAGTGATGACACTGTTTCCAGGTCTTGCTCTTACTCTAGATGAAAGTATAAAGCCCGGTGGTGATGTCTATAGCGTGTTAGACGCTATAGAAGGGCTCGATGTACGGCATCTCTTGATTGTTAGTCACAACCCATTTCTGTCTAACTTGCTGTCGGTGATGGTGGATGGCACTATGGAGTCGCATCGTTACGTGGACAACGCGACGCTGCATTGCGTATCTATGGATGTTGTAGCTTCAGGATGCGGTGAAATTGCGTACACGTTAGAGCCATAAACAACTATGAGAGAACCATGAATTTTGCACCTTATCAATTTCTAAGCAGACTCCTGCCGTTAGTAATTCTACTGGTGGGTTTTCCCTTGTGAGCGCTGCACAATCCGAAGTTGTTGTTGGCTTTAGTGATCACACTCTGATTGCCGGATTCGCTGATTCGGAAATTATCGAGCGAGAATTGCAGAGAGATATCAACTACCGAATTATCCTCGGCGCATTAGAGAGAGTTCGCGGAGAAGTGATCCCGGAAGATTCCGAGAGACTCAGAGGGGATGTCACAACGATTACCTACGAAGTATCTCAGGAGTTTACTGGCGGGGATGTCTACGCGTTTTATCAGGAACAGTTAACGGCTAAGAACTATGAAGTGCTGTATAGCTGTGGCGGCAGGGAATGCGGCAGCAGTAACTATTGGGCCAACGACATATTTAGAAACCGTATTCTCTACGGGCCAGAACGCAATCAGTATTTTATAGCCTTTCGTGCAAACCCTGCTTTAGAGGAAAGTCCGTATTTTTCCGTTTACATCATTACCCGGGTCAATAGGAAGATTTATGCCTACATAGAAATAGTAGAGCCGGCCGGAACCGAAGAGCCTGAACAAATAGCAGTGACAGTAGAGATAGAAGAGCCGCAGATTCCAGAACAGTTAAGCGGCGTAGCCGGTTCGAATTTTCTGCAGCGGC
>CASQMQ010000086.1 GCA_949430125.1 uncultured Pseudomonadales bacterium | reverse complement strand
TGCCTGTTAGCGTATTATTGGAAGGTATATTAAAAGAAGGTCTAGTTGATGAATTTGTTGAGATTTGTAAAGGTGCATACCCTGTTACCCGAGCCTATGATGGTTGCCAAGGGATAAATCTGACCTTGAACGTTGATGATCCAAAAAATTATGTAATGACTGAGATTTGGGATTCAAAGGAGCATTATGAACAATATCTCGCCTTTAGAACGGAAGACGGAACTGTTGACAATATAACTAGGATGTCTGAAGAAGGTCCTGTTATTAGAATATTCGACATAAAAGAAGCTTAAAAGCCCTCCTACGTCCAGAATGAGTATGTATAGGGGTGCAGATGGAACCATTCTGAGTTATCGGGGTGTGCCCCTAGGGCAAGCTGATTTCGGTTTCTCGCTGTAACTTGCGAAGCAATAGCGATCTGTTGAGTCTGCTGCATTTCCAGCCCGAAAAACACGAGACCACCCAATATTCCCAACAACTAAATTCACTCATCTAAGCCAGCTTTCTTTATAATAAATCTGCATTAGCAGCAACAGAAAAGCAGAGTAGGGTTATTGTTGTTAGTAGTTTTTTATGGCTTACTCTGCGCATTGAGCAGGCATTTGATCTGAAATTCTTTTAAGCTCTATCCCCATCAACTCGCTTCTCACTTCATAAATTTTAGTTTATTCGCAGCTCTTTAAATTGAGTTTTATAGCTCTTAATTTTGCCAGCCCAAAAGGCTCAGTTATGAGTCCTTGGGAATATTAGAAATAGCTAGCTTCATAAAAAAAGACAGTAGCTACGCTAGCTTAAAAACGACGCAAAAGCACAAGTGTATATTGTGTGCCGTTATAATCTCCCCAAGTAGTTCCAAAATTTGCCTGAATGCTTAATTTATTTGAAATATTTTTCCCTATTCCAATAGAATAAGTGTTAGATTCCCAATCTATATCATTCGTATTTCGATACCGGTATGAACTATCTAAGTAAAAAGTTTCAGTAATATTATATTTTGATCCAATTGTCATCGTATGATAATTTACACTAGGCTCTGAAGAACTGTAGGCTCGCAAACCTTGGCTAATAAAAGCATATGGCGAAATTCTTATATTTTGCAGCACGGTTGTGTAGCCAATAATCGCTTCATATCTTTTCTCGTCCGCTACTTTTTGAAAATTTACGTTACCAAACATCGCAACGCCACCTGCAGTTATGCCGTTATCAAATCGATAGAGGCCTTTAATGATAGATAAATCAACAGTAAAAGTGTCGTTAATTTTTTCAATCCCTATACCTGGGCCAAGCGTGAACGTATCGGGATAGCTATTGATTGGCAGTATAAATAATATAAAAAACTAAAGCTAATTGGTACATGCTCCCAAAACCTCGCAAGTCAATTATTTATAATGATATTTTACTCCAGCTGCGTAAATAGCTTGAGCGCATCTTTCTCGGTATTAGAAAAAGCCGTGGGAACGTTAACTAGTAACGCCATCGCTAAAAAGGGAAAAATGTAGAGATTAGTAGTTTCATAGACTTGGTCTCAGAAATGCCTAACCGCTCGTCCACAATAGTTGTATAAGACCCATCGCGTTAAAGTCAGAGAGGACGCCAATTGCCATGAAATCCAAAAGGGACGCGGTGTTCCAACATTGCCTTGCCGATTGGGCCTTGCTCAATATTTTCCGCATCCAATATCATCAAATGGCTTGTGTCAATTGTGGCATCGTAGACATTGGCAATCAGATATCCTTCACCTTCGGCTGCGCTGGATTTTTTCGGTACAAATACTGGCTCCGAAGAAGAAAATTCACTAGGCATTTCATAACGCTTTATTGCGCCGGTGTTGTGATCGATGTGAGCTAGCGCATTGTATCCTCTACTCACAGGATCATTTATTGTGTTACAGGCGAAATAGCCGTGTCGATATTTTAAGCCTGCGAAGCGGTCATCCAGTCTTGGAAATTCACTTATCGAATCATCTAAAATTTCTACTATATAGTCATCAGTTGTACCGTTTAAATCAAATGTCCACCGTTTTAGTTTCGCTCTACTTTTGAGCGGATTTTGTTTAGATCCATCGGCATGAGGAAAGAACGGGGCTTCATCATATTCACATACATCACAGATCACTGTATCGTCATCGGAATGAGCATTCATGAAATGAAATACATACGCTGGATCGCCTTTGAACCAGCGGATGTTTTCAGCAGTTCCTGATCTGGGCATGATCCCTATATAAGACCCTTTTTCAGGCTCCCAAGCATATACAGGTGCTCCCCGCATAGCTCGATCCATCGATCCAGTTAATGGCATGATGGGGAAAATCACGTGATGTTTTGTGGCAATAAAATCGTGCACCATAGCTGCGTAGGGTGCATTAAAAAATTCTGATCGAGTTAGATTGCCCTCTTTATCGGCAACATGAAAAGACACTTGTTCGGAAATAATGCCCCCGGCATTATAACCAAAGAAAAGCATTTCTCCAGTTTCTGGGTCGATCTTCGGATGTGCGGTCATCGGGCCTTGAAGTTTATCGTCAAAACCCCAGGAGCCTTTGGATTCTAAACTTACCGGATCAAGCTCGAACGGAGCATTAGATTCAGCCAATGCCAATAATTTTCCACCGTGCCAAACGATGTTAGTATTGGCAACACCATTGGTGGTTACGCCTACAACTCTGGGGTCGTTTTGTGTAGGGTCGAAAATTGTAAAGAGAGATTCGTTAGCTTCGTTTTCCATATTCCATTTGATTGTTCTTGCCCAGCGATTCAGATGGGACACCTTTCCATTCTCGAGATGAAAAGCATGGATCATGCCATCACCGCCAAACCAATGATAATCACCTCGAGGTGCGAATTGTGGATTGGGTCCATTGCGGTAAAAAGACCCATTGAGATCCCGAGGGATTTCTCCTTCGATTCGTAGACTCGCTGTATCAGATTCTATTTGTAATGGCGTATAGCCACCGATGAGGTCTGGATGATTGGGGAAAGTTACAGCCATTGAGTATTACTCCAAATTTTTTTTATTAGGACCGGATACCGTAATAATATTAACTAACCGTTCTTCCACAATAGTATGTATAGGGGTGCAATGGAACCATTCTGACTTATCGGGGTGTGCCCCTAGGGTCGGGTGCTGGTTGGGCGGTTACTAGGAAACAAGGCCCCTACTTCAGGCGTACTTGACACCCGGGGTTATAATACAGACCACCACCCTACTGAGAGGCTCCTAGCATGCAAATTAAGCGGTTACTGGACGACAGAGTAGTAGTTACCGGAGATAAGCTTATTAACAGCCAGGGAGAGCATTGTGAGTTTGTAGAGCATGCTAACGGCCAGCTCGTTGCAGTGTCGCCTGAGGGCAAGAAAATTAAGAGTTCGCCCCATGAGTTTGGTTGTTATCTGTTGAGTACGGATAGGACTGATCGAGGTCTAGCTTCCAGCGGTAATTGATTGCCCTATTTAGATTACTTAGGGTAAATTGGCTAAGAAAAGGGTGTTTGTTCTTCTTATACTCAAACCGGATGTTGAAGATGCTGAGGACGATCATCAAACAGTTGGCGATGATAGCCTGGACGCTGGGTTTATTGATCCAGGCCCAGAGTTCGTTTTCTCAACCAGACGCGCAGCCGACTGCGCAGCTAATGGTTAAGAAGGTATTACTGATCGGCCTCGACGGCCTGATGTACAGCTACATCGATGATGTGGATGATCCCGAGCTCGATGAACCCACCCTCACTCATTTCCCCAAATTCACTCTGACTAAAGCCTTCGTGGGTGGCTATCTCAACACCGCCAGTCACCAGATCAGTTCGTCGGGCCCCAGCTGGACCAGTATTCTGACCGGAACCTGGACAGACCAGCACGGTGTGGTCAGCAATAACGGGGCGCATGCGGCTGTGCCGGGCATATTTTCTCGCTTACACACACGTAATCCGGCACTGAATTTCGGTAGCTTCAGCGCCTGGTCGGATATCAATACCGGACACCTGGTTAAAGACATGGCCTTCGTCAAGCGCAGGGTGGACGGTGCCTCGAGACCCGAGGAACTCTCGGTAGATGAGTTTGTGACGCGGGCAGTGATCGAAGAATTGTCAGACCAGGAAAGCGATCTCGACTTCGTCTTCCTGCACCTGGATGAGATCGATGGCGCCGGCCACGACTGTGGTTGGTGCACACTTTATGGTGAGACGCTCTCCGCAACGGACGCCCGCATTGGCCGGCTGCTAGAAGTGATTAGTGACCGGGAGCAAAGCCACAGCGAACAGTGGCTGGTGATGCTGGTCGCAGACCATGGCCATCGGAAAGGCGGTGGACACGGCGGCGATAGCGTCGTGGAGAGAGCTTCATTTATCGGCGTCAACAAGCCCGCCCAGATGAACAATCTCTTCTTCGAGCCCAGACCAGCCCTCGAGCTTTCGGATGATGAGGCGAGCAATGGCTTGATGGGATATCCCGGCGTTACCAGCGTGGTCCCTACTATCATGGAGTACTTGGGTTACCCAGCCAGGAGTGAGGATGGCTTTCCCGCTCCCGCTCTGCTTAGTGGTTCCGGGAGTTTGTAGAATTGAACGATGTAGATGAGACAGATGAGATCGAGTAAATTCCGTCTACTCTTCACCGGACTCGGGCAGCACCGGTGCATTAATGGCGCGAATCTTTTTGATGTCATGTTTCAGGAACTAAAGAGAGCAGCTAGCCAGGACAAACATCCATGAACAGCCAAATAGAATCAGTCCTAGACCAGGTTTTTGAGCCTTATCTCAAGCACGGTGCAGACGACTACATCGGCGAACCTGTCTCGCAGATCGAGCACATGAGCCAGTGTGCCGAGCTAGCCCGGCGCCAGGGTCATGATGATGAAGTTATCCTGGCCGCGTTTTTTCATGATCTGGGGCATATCTGTGCGAAGTACGAAGAGGCAGAGGACATGGGCGGCTACGGTCGCATCAGCCATGAGAAACTGGGCGCCGATTTTCTGCGGTTTAGAGGCTTTTCCGAGAAGATAGCCACCCTGGTGGAAAAGCATGTGGAGGCGAAGCGATACCTGTGTGCGAGAAGTTCTCGGTACTACAACAAGTTATCCCCGGCTTCGAAGCAGACCCTGATATTTCAAGGGGGTCCGATGTCCGCCGCAGAGGCCGCAGCCTTCGAGAGCGATCCCCTGCACTCTCTCTGTATCGAGGTGAGGGCCTGGGACGAATTGGCCAAGCAACAAAACCAACCGGTGCCGGATCTGGACATCTATCGGAGTATGGCGAGAGAACATCTCCAGCAACAAGCTGTCTTCTCCTGATTGTAGAGCGAAATAATGGATCACCACTTCGTATGAGTAACTACCTTAGCGAACAGCAACTAAATCTCTGGCAACAAGACGGCTGCCTTAAGGTCGGTGACTATTTCACCGAGAGCCAGAAGCAAGAGTTGCTGGCCTGGGTGGTAGACATGCAGGCGCGCCCAGAGAGCGCGGGAAAATGGATGAAATATTTCGAAGCTCCTTTGGGCGAGCCCGGTGGTCGGCAACTCTGCAGGGTGGAAAACTTTCTGCAATTCCATGCCGGCTTCGATGCCCTGCTGCGGGGTGAAAGACTGATTGGCATCTTATCCGAGTTGATGGGAGAACCGGCAGTGTTGTTCAAAGAGAAGATTAATTTCAAATTACCCGGTGGCAATGGATTCCTGCCCCATCAGGACGCACCGGCCTTCAACTCCTTCGATCAGACGTATCACATCACCATGATGGTGAGCATCGATCCTTGTAACAAGGAAAATGGCTGTCTGGAAATGGTGCCGGGCCATCACCGGCAGGGAATCTTACCGACAGCGGCCGATGCCACCATCGATCCCGACATCGCCGAGACACTGAGCTGGGAGCTGCTACCCAGTGAGATAGGCGATATCGTCTTCTTCGATTCCTATGTCCCCCACCGCTCCGCTCCCAACCGCAGCGAACAACCTCGCCGGGCTTTATACATTACTTATAATCGAGCATCGGAAGGCAGCTACCGGGAAAAGTATTACCGCTGTAAGCGAGATATCTTCCCTCCTGATATCGAGCGCGACCCCAAGAAAGACTATCAGGATTCTGGTGTGTTCAACGTGGGCAACCCAATTAAATAGAAGAAGGAATTAGCCAAGCGGCCTCTTTATCGTTAACTAGAGAGTTCACATGCTTTAGTCCGAACTGGCAAATTTTCTATCCGCGCTTGTTACTTAGGTCAAAAATACTGTCACCACAATGAATCTCTAAGTCTTGCGCTCGGGGTAATGTTTTGCTGATCACTATTACTTAGACAGCGGAAGCTTTAGAATCTTTCGTCGATTTTGATTGAGCCTTCATCTGGATGCCTGCCATTGCCTGAAAAACGAACCTTTCTCCTACTAGCCGGATGCGTAGCTCAACTGTCCCAATCTACTCGCAATTATATTCCCAATATTGGCCCTATCTCTTGCCCCGCGGAAGCTTTAGAATAATTTTTTTGCAGTGGATGAGAGTTCGCTGTTGCTAATTTACAGGACCATAAGCTGTTGAATAATATGAAAGATTTTTTCGAAAGATCGAAATCCAAATCCGTAGGTGAGAAAAAGGGTAAGCATCCCGTTTCGAGCAATAACGATGTGCTGCAATTCTTATCCAAGGTTGCTTCCTTGCCCAAGATCAGCGGTGATGCGCGATTAATTCTCTCTCTGGACGCTACTGCGAGTAGACAGGGCACTTGGGATGTAGCAAGCCAGCTTCAGAATGAGATGTTTCTCAGTGCACAGTCACTAGGAGGTCTTAATGTTCAGCTATGTTACTTCCGTGGTTTCGGCGATTTTTTTAATAGCGATTGGCAGGGTAATGCGGATGATATTTTGCGTATCATGTCATCGATTCAATGCCAGGCAGGTGCCACGCAGCTGCATCGCTTGCTGCAACATGCAATCGATGAAAATCAGCAGAAGACAATCAAATGCCTCATCTATATTGGCGATGCTATGGAGGAGGATATCGATCTGTTGGCACAGCTTGCTGGAAAGCTAGGTTTGCTGAACGTGCCGCTGTTCATGTTTCAAGAGCGGAATGACCCAGTAGCAATGGCAGCTTTCAAAGAGCTTAGCCGCCTGTCCGGTGGGGCTTACTTCCAGTTTGATAGTGCCAGTGCCGATCAGCTCAAGGACTTGTTAAGAGCAGTCGCTATCTATGCTGCGGGTGGGTTGAAAGCGCTACAAAAATTCAGTGCAGCCTCGTCCAGTGGTGTGAAGTTAATAGAGCAACAGCTTAGGAAATAGTTGTGCTTCTAGAAAAACAGGTAGATAGACTCGTATGATTTTTCGGTTACTGCTGCTTCTTTTACTACCTGTGATGGCTTACTACTTTGTTAGGTCCATAAGTCAGCGCTTCACTTTGACTTCTCGGCAGAACACGTTCTTATTTTTCCTAGTCGCGAGTCTCTTGGTGGTTGGTGTGATGATCGCGATAGGTAGATTGCCCTTTCAATTCATCTTGGCTCCTATTGGTGTTGCTGCGACGTTTCTTCTTAGGATGTTGCCCACACTCTTGCGCTTTCTTCCTATGTGGCATCTCTTCAAGGGACGAGTAGCGGCAGCGAAGCCGCCTAACAGAGATCAAGTCTCAACCATTCGTACCGAATTCTTCGAGATGGAATTGCAGCACGACGATGGCAGCATGGATGGGGTAGTGCTTAGAGGAAATTTTTCCAAGAGGAGGCTTTCTACACTGCAGTTGTCAGACTTGCTCGAGCTATATCAAGAGTGTCGAGCCGATGCTGACTCGGCACAGGTGCTTGAGGCCTACATCGATCGAGCATTTCCCGATTGGAGAGAGCACGCTCAGGCGGGATACGAGGGTGGCACAGTGATTGCCGACGAGTCATTGATGACGCAAGCGCTGGCGTTAGGAATATTGGGGTTGGATGAGACTGCTGATAAGGAGCAGGTAATCAAGGCCCATAGGAGCCTAATGCAAAAGATGCACCCTGATAGGGGTGGCAGTGATTATCTTGCGCAGAAGATCAATGCGGCGAAAGACTTCTTAATGCAGAAGCTCTAGTGGCTATCTCTGAATCTTCAATTCACGGTGCATTTTACCTACTCATTCTAACTATGCGCTTTTCTTCTTGTTGAGGAATGCTTCAACTATCGCCTGCGCATCGGGTGTTTCCAGCAGTCTGGCGAATTCTTTTAGCTCAACATCGATTGTGTCAGAAACAGTGTCTAGTTGGCCGCGTTTAATAAGCGCTTTGCTCGACTGAACGGAGTCTGCGGGCAGGGCGGCAAGTTCTCTGGCCTTGCCCATTGCATATTCCAAATATTGATCCTGTGGCAGCACCTCGTTGATGATTCCGTATTCCTTCGCCTTGCTAGCTGAGAACCTGCTGCCTAGCAGCAGCAATTCCGATGCACGTACGTGGCCAATCTGCTTAGGAAGCAAATAGCTAGATCCTGCTTCTGGGCATAGACCCAAGCGAGTGAACGGCAGCTGCAAGAAGCAATTTTCAGAGGCGTAGATCAGGTCGCAATGAAACAAAAGTGTAGTACCTATGCCAATGGCGAGTCCGCTAATGGCGGCGACGATTGGTTTCTTGGATTCATTCAGTGCATTCATAAAGGCAACCGAGGGACGTTCGGTTGTGGGGGTGTTGCTCGCAAGGAAACTGCTCACATCATTGCCGCTGGTGAAGCAATCATCCACGCCGCGTATCAGAGTCACATTGACGCTAGCATCTTCGTTTGCCTGACGCAGACCCGCTGCGAGTGCGGCATACATGTCCGGTAGAAGAGCGTTCTTTTTCTGAGGTCTATGAATTTCGATGACAAACACCTGACCATCAATGCTGTATTTAACATTCTCATCCGCCGACTCGTTCATACTGTTTCCTTGTGCTCAATATCTTGATACGAGGCCCATTTTAGTAGATATAGCATTCGAAGTAGAGGACTAATATGTTTCAAAATCTGCTGAAGGCGTTTTTACTAACTGTAAGTGCCGCAATAACACTTTCAGCATTCAGTGTTAGAATAGAGCAGGTATCCCATAATTTGAGGTTGATCAGGCATGACACTAATTCGCAACGAAGATGTTATTCAAAGTGTTGCAGATGCGCTGCAGTATATTTCCTATTACCACCCAATCGACTTTATCACCGCGGTCAATGAGGCCTATGAAAGAGAAGAGTCGTCAGCCGCGAAAGACGCGATGGCACAGATACTCATTAACTCTCGTTTGTGTGCTGAGGGAAAGCGGCCCATATGTCAGGACACCGGCATCGTAACTGTATTTCTAAAAGTTGGTATGGGCGTGCAGTGGGAGGGCGATATGGCCTTAGAAGATATGATCAACGAAGGAGTGCGCCGCGCGTATCTGAATCCTGATAATGTGCTTAGAGCTTCGATCTTAAGCGACCCAGCTGGTGAGAGAAAAAACACGAAAGACAATACGCCTGCTGTAATCCATACACAGATTGTTCCTGGTAGCGAAATCGATGTGAAAGTTGCGGCCAAGGGCGGTGGCTCTGAGAACAAGGCGAAGTTGGCAATGTTGAACCCGAGCGACAGTATCGTAGATTGGGTAGAGAAGACGCTCCCGACAATGGGTGCGGGTTGGTGTCCGCCGGGCATGCTAGGAATCGGTATCGGTGGCACGGCGGAGAAGGCAGCAGTACTTGCCAAAGAATCGCTGATGGATCCTATCGATATTCATGAATTGCGCGCGAGAGGGCCTAGCAATCGTGTAGAAGAATTGCGTCTGGAGATTATGGACAGAGCTAATTCGCTCGGTATCGGCGCGCAGGGCCTGGGCGGATTAACTACAGTGTTAGATGTGAAGATTCTAGACTATCCTACGCATGCAGCATCGCTTCCAGTTGCCATGATTCCTAACTGCGCGGCTACTCGGCACGCGCACTTCACGCTGGACGGCAGCGGTATAGCAGAATTCGAGACACCAAGTCTGGATCTATGGCCAGAGATCGTCTGGGATGTAGGCCCGCGCGCACGCAAGGTAAATCTCGATACGCTCACTCCCGATGCTATAGCAAGTTGGGAGCCCGGCGAAACTCTGCTGCTCTCTGGCACTATGTTGACCGGCAGAGATGCTGCACATAAGCGACTACTCGGGATGTTGGAGAAGGGCGAGGGCTTGCCCGAGGGAGTGGACTTCGACAATAAATTTATTTACTACGTAGGTCCCGTTGATCCTGTTAGAGATGAAGTGATAGGCCCGGCTGGGCCGACTACTGCGACGCGCATGGATAAATTTACCGATGAGCTGCTAGAGAAGACGGGTTTGATCGGAATGATCGGTAAAGCCGAACGAGGCGAAGAGGGCATCGAAGCCATTAAGAAACACAAAGCGGTGTACTTGATGGCCGTGGGTGGCGCTGCCTATTTGGTTTCCAAAGCAATCCGTAAAGCAAGAATCGTCGCCTTCGAAGACCTAGGCATGGAGGCCATCCATGAGTTCACAGTTGAGGAAATGCCGGTAACTGTAGCTGTAGACGTGAATGGCACCTCGGTTCACCAAACCGGTCCAGCAATCTGGAAAAAGAAAATTGCGGAAGAGCATGCTATCGAAGTGAAGTAGGGCGCTGCTAGTTAGCCCTCCCGTTGAGTGCAATTCTGTCTGAAAATAATTCTGCCACTTTTTATTGTTGAGATAAAAATTGCGATGTGCGTGCCAATCCTTCTTTCAGTATCGAAGGTGTGTTTGCGTATCCAATTCGAATATACCCCTCCATTCCCAATGCTGAGCCAGGCGTGAACATCACCCCAGTCTCTTCTAATAGTGAAATACAGAAATCACGGGAATCCATTGGCAGATCATATTTCAATAAAGCGGTAGTGCCAGAACGTGGTTTCACCCATGAAATTCGCGGCTGAGCATCCACCCAAGCTTCTAATACCCCTAGATTGTTGCGTGTTATCGATTGGCTGCGCTCTAACACGCGTTGTTTGTTTTCCAATGCCATCGTAGCAAAATGGTCGTCAATTATGCCGATTGAGATCGTGTCATAATCGCGATGCCTTGATACTTTTTCAATCAGCTCTTGTGCTGCTGCGATCCAACCCAGGCGCAAACCCGCTAGGGAAAATGCTTTGGATACGCTCGCGGTACTGATACCTTTTTCATAAATGTCGGCTATTGATACCGTCATTCCAGAGCCTTCCTGATTTGTGCCGCGATATACTTCATCACAGAGTATCCACGCCCCTGTTGAACGAGCAATCTCAACAATCTCTTGCAACATAGCTTCATCCATCAACGAGCCGGTTGGATTATTCGGGTTATTGATTGCAATCAAACGTGTGCCCGGCAAAGCAAGCGCGCGTAACTCTTCCAGATCAGGTAGAAAGCCGTTCTCTTCACGCAGTTGTAAATGATGTACATCAGCACCGATACTAGCGGGAATGGAGTAGTGCTGCTGGTATGTAGGTACGACAGAGATCACCCGGTCACCTGTCTCCACTAATGTCTTGTGGACAAGCATATTCGCACCAATTGCGCCGTGGGTTACGACTACATTCCCCGCTTCTTGGTGCGCGTACAGTGTCGCAATCGCGGCACGTAAACGATCAGATCCTTCAATCGCGCCATAGGTCATCTTCAAGGTCATCAGCTCAGAAAGGCAGGCTTCATCCTTGCCAGCAAGAGCTAACAGTTCAGCTATAGTCAGGCTTTCCACGCAGGTTTCTGCCAAATTCCATTCACATTTGGTTTCCCACTCGTTCATCCATATTTCGACACCAAAAGGTTCGATTTGCATATTTAGTTTCCGTTCGGCTGGCAGTTGCAGCGCTCTTAGTGAATATCGCGTCAGGGCACAATCAGTCACACATGTCTTCGTAAGGGTTCTCGAGTTCCAAGGATATTTCTCGAGTCAGTCCTGCCACAGAAAGATTGCCGTTGCCCAGTTCAATAGACTCACTTCCTAGCACATTGTGATCGAACTTATAGATCGTACGGTTCTCGCCCGCCATCGCAGAGGCATCATACTCTTGAGAATCTTGCGCCACAGTTTCGTTGAGCGACTTATACTTGCTGATCGCCTTCTCTCCATGCCGCTTTGTAAGCATCTTCTCTACAACATGTGGCGCGAGTACCGAGGCGCTCGCATTGTTGCCGCCGAATCCTTTGGAATTAATTATGACAGCGTCCATGCCCTGCTTGCCTACGTCTGCGTGCTTAAGAAGAAAATCGATGCTGCTGTGAGTAACATCGTCAGCTATTTCACCCACAGTAAGAATGCCTGGAATAATTCCCTCCGCCCAAACGCCAAGACTTGCCGCGATCTGATCGCCTGAGGAGGAGGCGAGCGAGTGACCAATATAGGACTTCACAGCGGCAACTGGCCAGCCGTGAATGCCAAAGGTCTCAGCTATCTGATTAATGATATGTGATTCGGTCTGTCGGTTCTGTAGGGTGCCGGTGCCGTGTGCTTGGACGTAGCTGCGAGTCGCTAAGCCCTCTTGTCCAATGATGTTCTTCGTAGCAGCGGCGGCTTTGGCTAACGAGATGTAATTGCCTAAGCCTGGGCTGGCAATGGATTTCTTAAAGCCATCGGCGTTGATAAACACATCGTTAACGCCGCCATAGATGTTGGCGCCAAGCTCCATCGCCAATTCATCATCAAAAAGCACGATGCACTGGGCCGATTCCGCGAGAGTAAACCCAGCGTTATATCCAAAAGGCCTGCAAGCGCGACGGAAGTCGGGGGTATCATTCTTAGATAATTTATCGAGTTGGCGCAAACTAGCGTCATCGGCAAGTGCGCCCATCGTGCCAAATCCGTCGAAGATCTCCGGCACCAAGGGCGCCTCACTGGTGCCGACAAGAACAACTCTGTGGCTTCCCGATTGTATATCGCGAATGCCCTGGCGAAGGTTGTACAAGAATGTTGCGCAGGCAGCCACGTTGGTGCCAGTTGTCCCTAAATTTCCTAACAGGTAGGCATTGATGAAGTCTGCCGGCATCTCCGCATAACCTAATGGAAGTTGCTTCGAGGTGACTTTCTTGCCGAGTAGGCGTGCCTGCATCATCCCGCCGTAGCCGTTGTAATCGAGTTGACCCATTCCGCTGCCAGCGTAGACAGCAATCTGATCGGCAGCGACATTCTGTTTCACGATCTCCCAGTCAATACCCATGGAATTAATCGCATCGGATGCGGCAAATACCGTTAGCTGTAAGCCGCGCGGGTGGTTCCTAGCTGGATACAAGGCGGCAGGATCAAAGCCAGATGGTAATTGCCCGGCACTGTGCACGGCCGTCTCACGACTACATTTCAGGGATACATCGAAGCTTTCCGTTGTTCTTACTCGAACTCGACCCTCAAGATTCGCATCGGAGACGGTCCACCCTGCAGGCAATGGTGTGGGTAAATCCTTTTTTCGTAATGTGAATTCCAGCGGTTGATCCGATGTGGGGCCCAAGGCGGTGTTTTTTAGATAGGGTAATAGATCTGGCTCGAATAGATTGTTTTCCAGTCCTCGAATTAGCGTGCCTTGCTCGAGAGCCGGTCCTAGTTGAGCAAGGTACTCATCGAGATTGACCTCAACTGAGTTGCCATCAGTCCATTTTCCTTCGCTTTTCTTAAGCTGCCCGGTAAGTGCGGCGAGACTATGGTAAGTGGCCTGTACCTGAGCGGAAGGCAGGGCATCAATAACCATGCGTCGGTAGCCGTGATGGCCCGAGCTGCGACCTGCCGCATTGATTCCGCCGAATCCTGTGATAACAGGTAATCTCGCCATTGTTCTTTCCTTTGTTTGTGCAGGCTTTGTGCTGGATGCATCGTGGTAAATACGCCTATAAGACTATAGTGGGATATTTCCAGAAAACTTTAGGCTATATTGGACAGTAGTTAAGACATAGTGGCCAGATTGCTCTTCGTGCTCCAAGCACAAGCTAAAGGCCGTCGAGAAATGTGATTACAAGCCACACGCTTGAACAACTTGCATAAAGCCTGCGCCACACATAGCATGAGAGCATAAAACCAAACCAGTCAGCATTCCTTGGAGGAATCATGAATATTAAAAAGCTAGCCACAACATGCCTAATGCTGTGTGCGTCGCAGCTTCCGCTTTGGCTCAGGATGATCGATTTGCAAGTGTAACCATCGAGACTGTGCCGGTTACTGGCAATATCTCGATGCTGATTGGATCAGGCGGCAACATTGGTGTATCAACAGGCTCTGATGGTCTGTTGATCATCGATGATCAGTACGGGCCTTTGGCGGCAAAAATTCGCGCCGCTCTTTCGCAACTCAGCTCCGATACTCCGAAGTTTCTCCTCAATACACACTTTCATGGCGATCACACTGGAGGCAATGCAGACTTCGGCGCAGCGAGTATTATTATCGCTCATGAAAACGTACGCGGTAGGTTAGTGGCAGGGGATTCGCCTGGTTCGGCTTTGCCTGTAATCACTTTCGATGAGGATGTCACTGTTCACTTCAATGGCGAGAATATTACCTTGATTCATATGCCAAGAGGCCACACCGATACCGATAGTGTGGTGATGTTTGAAGAGAGCAACGTCATCCACATGGGCGATCATTTTTTCAACGGTGGCTTCCCCTTCGTCGACCTTGCAAGTGGCGGCACAGTTCAAGGTTATATCAGTAACCTAGAAAAGGCTCTGTCCTGGATCGACGATGACACGTCAGTAATCCCAGGTCACGGACCGCTAGGCACGAAAGCGGATTTACTAGCCTTCTATAATGTAGTAAAAGACACATCGACTACTATTCGTGTCATGAAGTCACAGCAAATGAGTGCAGAAGAAGCGGTCGCTGAAGGCTTGGGTGACGAATACGAATCTTGGGGACAGGGATTCATTAACGAGCAGCGTTGGATAGAAACTGTCTTTGCAAGCTATCCCCGATAGTTGGGCTGCAGTAAACTGATATCCTCTAGTACTATGGAGTTCGCCTCGCCGGATTTTTCGGTGAGGCCTCACCTCTCATGAGCAATAACGACGAAACGCAATCAAGCTTGAAGCAACTTCATCAGGGGTTGGGTATTCCCGCGGACTATTCGACAAGTTGCGCGCTCCCATTGTGCCTCGAGCCAGCCGCTCTCGTTGATACAGAGCTCGACTTCTATCAGCGTCAGCAGAGATTAACGCCCGCAGCGTTCTCTGCGTGGTCAGAAATGCGCGATGCAGCAACTAGCCAGGGAATCTCACTGTTTCTAATTTCAGCGTTCCGCGGCTATCAATATCAGCATGATCTTATTGCGGCCAAACTAGAAAAGGGGCAGACGATAGAGGCGATTCTGAGAGTGAATGCAGCTCCCGGCTACAGTGAGCATCACAGCGGGCGCGCTGTCGATCTCGGAACACTGGGCTGCGATGCCCTTAGCGAAAAATTTGGAGAAACTAAGGCTTATCAATGGCTTGTAGAGCATTCTGGGAGCTATGGATTCAGTCTGACTTATCCTCGCGACAACCCCTTCGGTATAGATTTCGAGCCCTGGCATTGGTGCTATACCCAAGAATAACTTTCTTAGACAAACGTAAATGAAAGGGGTAATCTAGAAGTCGAACTACTAAGGAGAGGGGATGTTCGAGAACTGCCACCAAGTGCACTTCCTAACGCATTATCTGAATACAACTGTATTTAGCTACCTTACTCAATCTCAATTTCCTACTCTCATCTCTCGAGCAATTTCTAATTATTATTCGCCAGCGGCGACTGTCATTTTTTTGACAGCTGTGGCTATTCCCTGGCGCCTGAAAATTGATCGGGAACAAATTCACAACTACATAGGAGGATAGTATCTAAACTAAGAGTATTTGCAATTCGCCATTTTGAATAAAATCAGGAGAGTGTAATTTATGACTAATGAATTCCAAATCGTGTATCACAATATAGATCAAACCGAAGCGATCAGCGAAGCCGTACAAAAGCGGATAGACAAGCTGGAGCGTTATTGTGACCATATTATAAATGGCCGAGTAGTATTAGATTCCCCGCACAATAATCATCACAAGGGGAAGGTTTATTCGGTCACACTAGAGATTCACACACCAGAATTAGAGGTTCGAGTAAATCAAGATCAACACGACAACCGCGCTCATGAAGATTTATATGTCGCAATTCGGGACGCCTTCAACGTGGCGGAGCGGCAGTTTAAGTCCATCGACAAAAAGCATAGGGCAACACCGTTACATCAAGAAATCGAAGCAATGGCGCCAGATGCTGATCCGGCTGTGAAAGAAATGGCGGATGAGGAAGAAGTTATGGATGAGATCAATAGCGAGGCTGCGGCCTGAGGCGGTAGACGGTATATGGACGACGCAACAAGAAAGGAAATTGAGGCGGCAACTTTTCGAAGGCTGCTGCAACATTTAGATGACAACAAGGACGTTCAAAATATTGATCTGATGAACCTGGCAAGCTTTTGTAGAAATTGCTTGTCGAAATGGTATGTGGCAGAGGCAGGGTCTCGCGGCACCGATATTGATTACGAATCCGCGCGAGAGATTGTCTACGGCATGCCTTACCCCGATTGGAAGTCCAAATATCAATCGGAAGCCAGTGCGGAAAAGTTGCAGAAATTTGATAGTCGATCATGAGCTCTGTACTGAGGCTATCGGAATTGTTTTTGCTGCCATCTGCGATGCTTGCATGGGGGGATTGGTTACTGCCAATGCATCTATCGGCGGGCTTGATTTGAGAAGAGTGATTCAACCTTGCGTTTATCGATTTATTTACATGCAATACTACTATGCATTCTGATAGGTATTTGGTCGTATTTGGCTAGGAAGTCAGCACCTAATTATTCTCTAGCACTCAGAGGCTTGCGTGTGGGACCGTCTTTCATTAGCGGCCCCTTGTCTCTCCAGACTTCCCGCTAGGTTCAACTATGCTTGAATCTAAGGCTCGTAAAATAACTCGCATCTTGATAGCCCACCATATCAGCGACTTCGGATACGGCGAGGTTGCTCTGCTTCAACAACTCTTTGGCATGCGCGATTCTCAGGCCTTGCAGGTACTGAAGGGCGAGGCATTGGTCGCTAACTTGAATCGACGGTTCAGGGATCGTACGCTGAGCTTAAATCTTTTCGCCAGGGCGCTTATGACCACATCCGACTTGGTAGTTTTGGTCCAGCCACTCCTGTACTTTTATTATTTCCTCGTCATGGTGACTACGCTGCTGGTCTTCATTTAGGAGTAAGGATTCATAGGAGCGTTTCAACTCATGCGTAAACTGCCGCGCTATTTCGCTGGCAATCGACTCGCCATACAGCTGTTCCACAAAATGCAGCATGATGTCGCGGACTGCATTGATGCTGCCGGTGCAATAGAGTTTTTCATCGCTGGTGATGAAGCGCTTGCGCTGCAACTTTATGTCAGGGTAACGCTGTGAAAATTCATCGAAGAAGCGCCAGTGGGTGGTGGCAGATTTCCCTTGGAGTAGGCCAGCCTCAGCAAGAAAATAACTTCCGGTCACGATCGAGCAGAGTGTGCTGCCAGCAGCGTACTGCTGCACTAGCCAGTTCATCATGGGCTTTAGTTTGGGCAGTGACGACCTGGGGTTTCCCCAGATGCCGGGTACAAAGATAAGGTCGCTGTTGCTTATACTGTTCAGCGTAGTTTGACACTTGATGCGCATCCCACCGCTGAGTGCCAGTTCGGTAGTGTCAGTGCCGGAAGCCAAATCAATAGTGACGAGCTTGTCTAGTTGCCGGCGAGACTCTGGCAATATCGTTAGCGGCACTCAGCATCTCTAGAGGGATGGTAACGGTTGACCCGAGCGCCTTGGGGACAGCAATTATGGTTACGTGTTTCATAACCAGTCTATTCAATTGTAGTCGCTTAGTATTCGATAGCGAGGACATAGTAAGCCTTGCGACCAGTTGGTGACTCTATCTCGATCTCACTGTCGACTTCCTTCGCTAAAAGTGCGCGACCCAAGGGTGCATCGATGCTGATATGGCCTTTCTGAGGGTCTAATTCATCGGGGCCGACTATTTTATACTTGAGTGTGTTTGCTTCTTCATCTTCGAGCGTGACGATTGCGCCGAAATAGATCTTGTCTTGATTGGTAGGGGGCTGAGAAACTACAGTCATCTCTTCTAGTCGCTTACTGAGGTATCTGACTCTGCTATCTATCTCGCGCAGACGCTTCTTGCCATAGATATATTCAGCGTTCTCCGACCTATCGCCCTGTGCGGCGGCCTCGGAGACTGATTGGGTAATCACTGGGCGCTCGACTTTCCACAGCTGATGTAACTCTGCTTTCATTGCTTTTTCGCCCTCAGCGGTAATGTATTTTGCGCTAGGCGGTCGTGGTGGACGGTATCTACTCATTCGTTCAGGAATCCAGGCTGAGACTTAACTGGTCTTTCTCATTTTCGAGTTCGGACTTTGTGTGTCTGAATTTTCTGTAAGCGGAATCAATTTGACTCCCATGCCAAGTAGTCGAACTGGTTTGTTGCCACGTGCGAAGCCTTGTTCGCAAAGCGCTCTATAATTATCGGTATCGGTTGAGGAGGATATCATCTCTACCGTAGTGCCTACGAAGTCATGAAACTTAATTTTTACAAATTGCTTCTGAATTTGGTAGCTGTCTTTCAAGTTCTGTATTCTCTTTAGCAATTGCCTCTCGAGATCCGGCAGTGCATTGAGGCAGCTTTCGAGCGAGGGTAGATCCTCAGCAAAGGTGTTCTCAACGCTAACTGATTTTCGAATGCGGTCAGTTTGCACAGGGCGGTTATCGATGCCCTGGCTAAGATTGTACAAACGCTCACCGAATGAGCCGAAGTATTTTCTTAGTTCTTCCTCTCCTAGTAGCCTCAGGTCTTCGCAGCACTCTAAGCCTAGGCGCTTCATCTTAGCTGCAGTGACTTTTCCGACGCCGTGTAGTTTCTTCACCGGTAGGGTGGCGACGAAAGCTCGAACTTGCTCGGGACGAATAACGAACTGCCCATCGGGCTTTTCCCAATCACTGGCGATCTTGGCTAGAAATTTGTTCGGTGCGATGCCCGCTGAGATAGTTATACCGACGCTGTCGTGGACTTCTCCGCGAATAGCCTTGGCGATACGGGTAGCGCTGCCCTCGAACTGACTGCAGTGACTAACATCTAAAAAAGCCTCGTCGAGGGAGAGCGGCTCGATCAACTCAGTATAGTTTGAAAGACTTCGTGGATGAGTCTGGAGGCTTCCCGATACTTCTCCATATCGGGGCGAATGATTATAAGGTCGGGACAAAGCTTGCGTGCCATGGCAGAAGCCATCGCCGAATGTATGCCGAATTTTCTCGCCTCATAGTTGCAGGTAGCGACTACTCCGCGTCGGTTGGTGAGCCGCCTACTGCAATTGGTAAGTTGGCTAAATCTGGATTGTCGCGCGTCTCTATTGATGCATAGAAGCAGTCGCAATCGCAGTGAATGATTTTTCGGGAAACTGTCCATGACGATTTCTAGTTTGGCAATGCCTGCCAAAACTACAGCAGGCCCTCACAGAAGTAAATGTGATCGGGCCAGCTGCATGATCGTCTTGGTCTAGGCGTTGTTTTTTTCAAACTCTTGCATGAAATTCACAAGGGCTTCGCAGCCAGCCACTGGCATGGCGTTGTAGATTGAGGCTCGAATTCCACCGACGTCACGATGTCCTTTCAACGCGTAGAGGTTATTAGCTTCTGCCTGCTCTAAGAAGCTGTCCAGTAAGTCTTCATTGAGTGTCTTGAAGGTTACGTTCATTATTGATCGATGAGCTGGCTCTGCAGTGCCGAAGTAGAAGTCGGTGCTATCAATGTAATCGTAGATCAATTTAGCTTTGGCTTCAT
Source organism: uncultured Pseudomonadales bacterium (assembly GCA_949430125.1). Classification (GTDB taxonomy): domain Bacteria; phylum Pseudomonadota; class Gammaproteobacteria; order Pseudomonadales; family Pseudohongiellaceae; genus UBA9145. Next base: position 7,569 of record CASQMQ010000086.1, on the reverse strand, counting down.
TTTGCGCTTCCATTTTCTCTACGCCACCTTGGTCTTTCAGCCATTCCATTACTAGCGACATCATATAGATGGCGAAGGTGTTGTTGGTATTGGCTAGTGAATGCTGATCAGCATAGGTCTTGTAATTCAGTAGCCCTGGAGTTTCAGGAATTGCGTGTTCTAGTAGATCTTCCCGAATTATGACTACAGCGAGTCCGGCCGGCCCTAGGTTCTTTTGAAGACCCGCAAAAATAACGCCGAATTGGCTTATATCTATTTTGCGAGACATAAACTCGGAGGTCATATCAGCGACCAAAGGAATGTCCCCTGTATCAGGGAATGATTGCCAGCGCGTGCCATACAAGGTGTTATTGCTGACTATGTGAACATATGAGCTTTCTGGGTCTAGCATTGACGCGTCAAACTCAGGGATGTGATTGAAGTTGCTATCTTTGCTGCTGGCAATATTGAGCGCAGTACCGTAACGGTTTGCTTCCTTGCTGGCTTTTACCGCCCAAGTGCCAGTGAGGACAAAGGATGCCTTGCGTGCAGGGTTACGATTGATGAGATTCAGAGGTACAGCAGAGAACTGCATTTGAGCGCCGCCATGCACGTACAAAATTTTGTAGTTGCTTGGTATATCTGCGAGTTCTCTAAGCAGGGCATCGCTGCGATCTATAATCTCGCCGAATTCCTTGGAGCGGTGGCTTATTTCAATTACCGACGCGCCCATGTTGTTGTAATCAAGGAATTCCGCCTGTGCTTTCTGCATAACTTCGATAGGGAGCATTGCAGGTCCTGCGCCAAAATTAAAAACTCGAGTCATTGTCTCAATTCCAATAGTAATTGTTAGTTTGTGGTGTGCTAAAGAAGAGTAACTTTGATTACGTCTTCGATTTCTGAAATCGCGACCAGTGCTTCTTCTGAAGGCCGCGCCTCTAAGTCGATTAGGTTGTAAGCAATATCATCGCGACTCTTATTCAGCATGTCCCTCACGTTGATATTCTGATCCGCAAGTACTGATAATATCTGACCAAGCATCTTGGGTACGTTGCGATTGCAGATAGCTAGGCGAGTACAACTACCCGCGTCCGCAGTTCTATCTAGGAACGAGGCAGGAAAGTTCACCGAGTTCTTGATATTGCCGTTCTCTAGAAAATCCATAAGCTGGTCTGCAGCCATAATTGCACAATTTTCTTCAGCCTCATTGGTGCTGGCACCGATATGCGGCATAGAAATAACATCCTCTCTGCCCATTAACTCGGGTCGAGGGAAATCACTCACGTACTTGCCGAGCTTGCCGGACTCCAAAGCTTCGAGAAGCGCTTTAGAATCGACGATCTCATCGCGCGCAAAGTTTAATAGGCAGGTGCCATCTTTCATGGATGCGAAAACTTCCGCATTGATCAGGTCGCGTGTCGAATCCAATACTGGTAAATGCAGAGAGATGAAATCGGAGCTGGCAACCAAAGAAGCAATGTTTTCTTTGCGTCGCACTTTACTTGGTAGGCGCCATGCTGCTTCTACTGAGAGGGCAGGATCATAGCCTTGCACCTTCATGCCCAGATCGATCGCCATTTCGGCAACGAGAGAACCAATAGCGCCTAGGCCTATCACTCCCAATGTCTTGCCAGAAATCTCACTACCCTTGAAGCGCTTCTTCTCTTTCTCCATCAGCTTGGATAATTCGGCTTCGTCTTTGATTCTAGTCTGCGTGCTGGCAAATTCTATGCCTAGGACAATTCCTCGTGAGGCGAGTAGAAGTCCACACAAAACTAGCTCCTTAACAGCGTTAGCATTTGCGCCAGGTGTGTTGAATACGACGACACCTGCCTCGGTGCAGGCACTCACAGGCACGTTGTTCGTACCAGCACCTGCTCGGGCGACAGCTTTCAGATCAGCCTGTATAGCAGATGCATCTAATTTGTGGCTTCGCAGCAAAATGGCATCGGCTTCAGCTAAGTCTGGGTCGACTTGAAAATCTTCACTGCGAAAGCGCGTCAATCCCCTCGAGGAGATCGCGTTATAGGTCTTTATTTTGTGCATTTGAATTCCTGAGCTATGTGGCTTTTGTACGGTTATGTCAGCTATTTAGATGTGCTACAGCGCTGAACGCTAATGACAGCGAATAGTGCTAGTTTTCATGCTGAGGGTGTATCATCCAAGCTTATTTTCTTGGGCAGGAGGCTGACTATGAGTTGCCTATCCTGAGAAATAACGCGGGCAATTATGTCGTGATTCGCACCGAAACTCCAGCCGGATTTCTACAGAGTAGCGTCACCTTTGTAGGCCTCCAATTTAATGGCCTGAGAAGGAATTAATCGTAAGGAAATACCCATGAATAAATTGGATGCGGGGGTCGCGATCCCTATCGAAACAGAGACTGTGCCGGTAAGGCGCATATTAGGGCTCAATCCTGGCCCTATGACTGGCCCGGGAACGAATAGTTACCTGATTGGGCAGGAGCGCCTGTCACTTCTGGACCCTGGGCCAGCAGATGAGACTCAGCTGCAGAATTTTCTTCAAGCCATAGGCAGCGCGACACTGGAGAATATTCTAATAACTCATACACATGCGGATCATTCACCTGGCGCTTTAGCTTTGCAGGAAGCTACGGGAGCAAGATTGGTTGGCCTGAAGGCTCCAGATGTAATTGGCCACGACAAGACATTTTCTCCAGATAGGCTCTGGCGCGACGAAGAGACTATCGACTGTGGTGAATACAGAGTGCAGTTAATTGCCACTCCAGGGCATGTTTCGAATCATATCTGCTTTCTGCTAAAGGAAGAGCAATTACTGTTTACCGGCGATCATGTCCTGCAGGGCACGACCTCGGTAATCCTGCCGCCGGATGGGGATATGACCGCCTATCTCAATGCCTTAGAGCGGCTGTTGCTGATCCCGCTAAAGGCTTTGGCGCCTGGTCATGGCGCTGTGATGACGGAGCCTCGCCTTGAGATTGAGAAACTTATTGCGCATCGTTTAAAGCGGGAGCAGAAGGTAGTCGCGGGACTCGAAAGCCTAGGTGCGGTCAGCTTGGATGAGCTGGTACTAACAGTCTACGACGACGTGGCCAAGCAACTTATCCCTTGGGCAAAGAGGACGCTTCTGGCTCATCTGTTGAAGCTGCAGCAAGATGAACGGATTCAATGCAACAACGAGCTTTGGGAAATGCGGTAAGTACAAGTTATGAATGCAGAGAATGAAGAAGCGGCACAATGGTCGCTGTATCTTATTCGTACCGGCCAGGCCAGTCTCTATACGGGAGTGACTACAGATGTTCAGCGACGCTTCGCCGAACATGAGAATAAAGACAAAAAGAACAAAGGCGCTAAGGCTCTGCGCGGTAAAGGGCCACTGAAGCTGGTTTTTAAAATAGTTGTCGGGAATAGATCCGATGCTCTCAAGCTGGAGTATAGAGTTAAGCAATTGAGCAGAACTGATAAGCAGCGGCTAATCAGCCGTACTACCAATCTAGAGGAATTGATAACGTGGCTTCAGGAAAAATGATCGCTGAAGAAAATTCTGAACAGATCGAAGAGCAGAATATAAAGATACCTGTAGGCATTAGTAGCTGTCTGCTAGGCGAGAAAGTTCGCTACGATGGTGGGCATAAGAACAACTCCTATGTAGGGAAGACTTTGGGGCAGTATTTTGATCTCCAGGCGTTTTGCCCGGAACTAGATATAGGCCTAGGTATGCCGCGTAAACCGATTCGTCTTTCGCGGAAAGGCTCAGATGTTATTCGCTGTATTCCTGTCGACAATCCCGAGCTAGACTTCACCGATGCGCTCGCAAAATCTGCAAATGAGAAGAAGCAGTGGCATAGTAATTTGTGCGGCTACATTTTAAAGAAGGATTCTCCGAGTTGCGGCATGGAGCGCGTTAAAATCTGGGACGATGTCATGCCTATTCGAGAGGGAGTCGGCATCTACGCTGGTAAGATGATGGAAAACTTTCCCTATCTGCCTGTAGAGGAAGAGGGCAGGCTTGGGGATGCAGTGCTAAGAGAAAATTTCATACAGCGAGTTTTCATCATGCGCCGCTGGTACCAACTCAAAGAGCAGGGAATGACGCTCAATGATCTCTTGAATTTTCATGCGCGACACAAGTTAATCGTCATGAGTCACAATCAAAACCGCAATCGTGAACTCGGACAGCTGCTTGCTGCGGCGCGTAAGGATAATGTGCTAGAGGTGGCGGAGGAATATTTGCTGAAGTTGATGCGTGCGTTAAAGATTCCTGCAACGCGAGGAAATCACGTCAACACCTTGCAGCATATTCAAGGTTATCTTAAGAAGCCCTTAGGTGCGGATGACAAGTTAGAGCTGACCGAGACGGTGGAGAAATATCGCCTAGGTCAATTGCCGCTTATTGTGCCAATTACTCTGCTCAATCATTTTTTCAGAAAGCACCCGGATGAATACATCGCCAACTCCTGGTACATGAACCCCTACCCCGAAGAGATGAGTCTGCAGAATCATATCTAGCTCTGTGAAAGAACTTAGGCAGTCTGTTCTGCAACTAGAGGAGCGATCTTGAAGTTTGTGTATCCATAGATCACTGATACAACAGGACAAACCAAATTAAAGAAGCAATAGGGCAGGTACGCGAATGTTGCCACGCCTAATGTGCCAGCCATGTAGGCGCCACACGTATTCCAGGGTATGAGTGGTGAAGTTATCGTGCCGGAATCTTCTAGGGCACGAGACAAATTTTTAGGATCCAGGTTTCTATTCTGGAATTCCAGTTTGTACATACGGCCCGGCAGGACGATCGCTATATATTGATCGGAGGTAATGATGTTCGCACCGATGCAGGTAATCACGGTTGTGGCAATCAGGCTTCCAGTGCTGTGTACGAAGGAGAGGGCGTAGTCAACTAGGCACTGCAGTAAGCCGGTATGATCCATTACCGCGCCGAACACCATGGCGCAAAGAATTAGCCAGACAGTAGTCAGCATCGAGCTCATTCCTCCGCGCGTCATCAAGTCATCCAGCGTTTCATTTCCGCTGGACAATGAAAAGCCATCGAACAGCGTCTGCCAAGTTCCCTTAAACAGTCCAAGAAAAACATTGGATGTGTCGCCTGCCAAACTCAGTACGGCGCTCTGCTGAAACGATAGGGCCAGCACCACACCGATAAATGCACCGCCGAGAATCGTCGGAATAGGAGGAAACTTTTTCTGAGCCATAATCAAGAGGGCTAGAACCGGTAGCAACATGAATGGGTTTATAGTGAAGTTATCTTGAATTAACTGCATCGTCACGGCAAGGTCGCTAGCGCTACTATCAGTATCAATGTTCAGTCCGATAATGATGTATAGGATTAGAGCTATAACAATGCTGGGAATTGTGGTCCAGACCATATGAGCAATGTGTGAGAATAGGTCGGTCCCCGCTGCTGCCGGAGCTAGATTTGTAGTCTCAGAAAGTGGAGACATCTTGTCGCCGAAATAGGCGCCGGAAATGATTGCGCCAGCAGTAATTTCAACCGATAGGCCGAGGCCTGCTGCCGCACCGATTAACGCGATGCCCACCGTACCGGCAACGGTCCAAGAGCTGCCGATGCTGAGTGCGATCAGACCACAAATAACGCAGCTTGCAGCGTAGAAGATTGCTGGATCTAAGATAAGTAGGCTGTAGTAGATCATGGTCGGCACGGTGCCAGAGAGAATCCAGCTGCCGATTAGCAGGCCTACACTAAACAGAATAAGAATCGGCTTCAGCGCGATTGTGATTCCAGTTATAATGGCATTCTCGATTTGCTGCCAATCCTGCCCGTTACTCCAGCCTACTGCCGAGGCGACCACGGCACCGATGATGAGTGCTATCTGGTTGGCTCCCTGACTTGCGTCTGCTCCAAATAGATATACCGAGAATGAGAGAAGGCTGATCAGCACAAAAATCGGAATTAGTGCCTGCTTAACTGTCGCGGGACGCAGCGATGAGTCAGATGCCGATTCGGGTGTTGATTCCATTCCTACTACCTGTTTGAGCTAATTTGATTGGTATAGAGCATAAAGGCTGGGGTTGCTGCCTGTCTATGCTATATCCATGCATTGGGCCCGCAACAGCTGGATTTGGGTTATAATTCGCTGCTTTACGGGGCTGTGAGTCCGTTGGCGCGAGTACTTACTCGGCAGGGCTTGCCGATTTTGACGAATTCCTATCAATTTAATTGAGACATCATTTTAAGTAGACAGCAAAAGAAGTAAGCAAGAATGACTGATATAGAAAACTACATGCAGCAGCTGGGGCGTCAGGCGAGACAGGCATCACGCCAGATCGCAAAGGCTAGTACGGCGCAAAAAAATGCTGCGCTTAACGCGATAGCAGAGGCGATCGATGTTAATCGAGGCCAGCTTATTCACGCCAATGAGCAAGATATGCAGGCAGGCACAGACAAGGGGCTAGATGCAGCTTTGCTCGACCGCCTAGAACTGAATGCCGCTCGAATTGACAGCATGATCGAGGGGCTGCGACAGGTAGCGGCTCTGGATGATCCCGTTGGCGCCATCTCAGATCTCAAATACCGCCCTAGCGGTATTCAAGTTGGCAAGATGCGTGTGCCTCTTGGTGTAATTGGCATAATTTACGAATCGCGACCGAATGTAACTTGTGAGGCGGCTAGCCTCTGTCTGAAGTCTGGCAACGCCACAATCTTACGCGGCGGCTCCGAGGCAATTCATTCGAACCAAGCCATAGCTGCATGCATCAAGACAGGGTTAGAAAAGGCAGGTTTGAGTGAGCACGTGGTTCAAGTTCTGGATCGCTCCGATCGAGACGCGGTTGGGCTTTTGATTACCATGCCCGAATTTGTCGACGTGATTATTCCACGAGGCGGGAAAGGCCTTATCGCTAGGATTAGTGCCGATGCGAAAGTGCCAGTAATTAAACACTTGGATGGAAACTGTCACGTCTACATCGATGACAAGGCAGATATCGAGAAGGCAATACCGATTGTGATCAACGCGAAAACTCAGCGGTATGGCACATGCTGCACGTTGGAGTCCTTGCTAGTCGCCGAGCAAATTTCCGCTGAGGTGTTGCCTACTCTGTGTGCGCAATTGATAGAGAAAGGTGTGGAGCTGCGCGGCTGTGAAAATACGCGAGCGTTGGCCCAAGGCATTAACCTGGCGACCGAAGAGGATTGGGAAACAGAATACCTAGCACCAATATTGTCGATAAAGATCGTCGCCGATGTAGACGCGGCGATTAGTCATATCAATACCTATAGCTCGCAGCACACGGAATCTATTGTGACCGAAGACTACACGCGCGCGCAGCAGTTCCTTAGAGAAGTCGATTCGAGTTCGGTGATGATAAATGCGTCTACACGATTTGCAGATGGATTCGAATATGGCCTTGGAGCGGAAATTGGCATCTCGACAGACAAACTTCATGCGCGTGGCCCGGTAGGTCTTGAAGGCCTGACTTCGCAGAAGTATATCGTCTTGGGGGACGGGCATATCCGACAATGAGCTCTCCCTTAGCCGTGCTTGGCGGATTGTTTGACCCAGTGCACAAGGGTCATGTGAGCGCCGCACTGTTCGCATTAGAATTCTTGTCTGTGCAGCGGCTCAAAATG
>CASQMQ010000085.1 GCA_949430125.1 uncultured Pseudomonadales bacterium | reverse complement strand
CAAGGCAATGCCACTATGGGTAGCGGAGTCGACAAGTCCTCATTGGAGACATCAATTTATGATGTGCTGATGCAGTATGCGGAATTTGATGGGGTCGTTCAACGACCCGAAGCTTCTGGATACGATTTGCTGCCGGCAAATGGCGATCTGGTCGCGGCTGAAGTAGAGCTGATAAACGAAGATAACCGCGAACGTCGCCTCCGCCAAATTATTGAACAAGTTCGTCACCGCTATGACTATATAGTCATCGACTGTCCTCCTTCATTAAATATGTTGACGATTAACGCGATGGTCGCTGCTGATGGTGTTGTTATACCAATGCAGTGTGAATACTATGCCCTTGAGGGCTTATCGGCCTTGATGGATACGATTAATGCAATACGTGACAGCTTGAATCCTGACTTAAAGATCGAAGGAATCGTGCGCACCATGTATGATCCACGGAACAAACTGACATCAGAAGTTAATGGCCAGCTAATTAGCTTTTTTGGAGACGCTGTCTACCGCACAGTCGTACCGAGAAATGTTCGTCTGGCCGAGGCCCCTAGCTACGGCAAGCCAGTTCTGAATTACGACAAGCAGTCCCGAGGAGCAATTGCTTATCTTGCTTTGGCCGGCGAAGTATTGAGACGCAACGATGAAGCAGCCGCAAGAGCCGCTGTTTAGCTGTAATTACATCTTTGTTTAAATTTTTTGAAACCAGGGAAAAAACCCATTTACCTGAGCCCGAACGCAAGATGACCAATAAGAGAAAACTCGGCAAAGGCTTAGATGTACTGCTCTCCAGGGGCAGCACAGAGACCATGGCAAGCCTCCTCGGTAAGCCCAAAGACCGCACAACACCGTCACCGGAAGCCGCTGAAAAAGACGGCGATCTCAAGAATATCCCTATCGAGCTAATTCAGCGTGGTAAATACCAGCCGCGAACCGACATGCACGAAGAGGCTTTGGAAGAACTAGCTGCCTCCATTCGAGCTCAGGGCGTGATGCAGCCAATTGTTGTGCGCCCCATATCCTCAGATAAATACGAGATTATAGCCGGCGAGCGACGCTGGAGAGCCTCGCAGATAGCGGGTAGAGACTCTATACCGGCCATTATTAAGCCAGTCGGCGATGAGGCTGCAATCGCCATGTCGCTGATCGAGAATATTCAGCGTGAAAACCTGAATCCTATCGAAGAGGCGATGGCGCTTAAGCGCCTGCAGGATGAATTTGAGCTGACTCAACAAGAGGTGGCTGATGCAGTAGGTAAATCTAGGGCAACCGTGACCAACCTCATGCGCTTGATTGGCCTGAGCATCGATGTTCGACGAATGTTGGAGCATGGGGATCTGGAAATGGGCCACGCTAGGGCCCTGCTGTCACTTCCGAATACTCAACAGTCCGAGGCTGCCAGGTCTGTAGTAGGCAAAGGGCTGTCCGTACGTCAGACAGAGTCTCTGGTTCGCCGGCTGATAGCTGAAGCAGGTTCAACTAGTAGCGCGACCACCAAGCTGGTGGATCCTGACATCAATAATCTAGAAGAGAACCTAGCCGGCAAGCTGGGCGCTAAGGTAATGATCCAGCATACTGCCAAAGGCAAGGGTCGACTTGTTGTAAAATACAATTCACTAGACGAACTAGACGGCATTCTCTCTCATATCAATTGATAATCCTGCGTAGTTGATTAGGCACTATAAAGTCCCTATAATGCGCGTGCTTTGGTGATCACCGCTGTGATTTTTTAGGTGTTTGTGACAGGTGCCGATGGAGTGCGAAGTTGAAAAGCTAAGCCAAAATGTCTAATTTAAAGACCCCGCCGGTATATAAAGTAACCATTGCACAACTGGCAGTGACTATCTTTATAGCAGTAATTTCTCTGTTGATTTCAGGCACCGTTTTGGCCTACTCCGCCCTATTGGGTGGCTTGATAAGCACTGTGCCAAACAGTTATTTTGCGTTTCATGCCTACCGCTATCAGGGGGCGAGAAATGCACAAAACGTTGTGAAGGGCTTTATTCGCGGGGAGCTCGGTAAAATCATCATGACAGTGGTGTTGTTTGCGCTTAGTTTCACACTGATTACCAGCTTAAACGAATTAGTTTTAATACTTGGGTTCACATTGATCCATTTTGTAGGCGTAGTAATGTCGGGGTTCATTAGTTATAGCCCCACACAAAACAAAACATAAGTACAAAACGTAAGCTTAGAGAATATAAATGGCAGAGTTAGCAGATGCGGCACACGCAGCCGCTGAACATGGCGCGGAAGGCCAGACTGTTCAGGAATACATTACCCACCATTTATCCTATTTGACCTACGGTAAATTTCCAGACGGTCACTGGGGCCTTGCCCATACGCCTGAAGAAGCTGTCTCAATGGGCTTTATGTCGATACACGTCGATACAATGGGCTGGTCTTTGTTCATCGGTGCGGCCTTCTTATTTTTCTTCCGCTACATCGGTTTGCGTGCAACTTCCGACGTGCCAAGCGGCATCCAGAACTTTGTAGAGAGCATCTTCGAATTCGTAGAATCCCAAGTTAACTCGGGCTTTAACTATAAGAACCCTCACGTTGGCCCACTGTGCTTGACGGTCTTTGTCTGGATAATATTGATGAACATGATGGACCTGGTGCCAGTCGATTGGTTGCCAGAGATCGCGATGGCGGTAGGTGGCCTGTGGGGCTTGGAGCATATGTCCTTCAAGGTTGTGCCAACAACAGACCCGAACATCACCATGGGCATGTCGATCAGCGTCTTCTTTCTTATTCTTTACTATAGCGTTAAGAACAAGGGCCTTGGCGGCTTCCTAAGCGAGCTTGCCTTTCATCCGTTCGGTAAATGGATGCTGCCGTTTAACCTTATTATTGAAATACCCACCCTGTTTGCTAAGCCGGTTTCGCTAGGGCTGCGATTGTTTGGAAATATGTATGCGGGGGAATTGTTGTTCTTGCTCATTTCCGGGCTGCTGGGTGCTTATCAGTTGCCCGCGCATTTTGTCTGGGCAGTGTTTCACCTATTGGTTGTGCCGCTGCAGGCATTCGTCTTCATGATGCTAACGATTGTGTATCTGAATGCGGCACATGAGCCTGCACACGGCGACCACTAAACAAATTTTTACATTTTATTAAGATTGATCTGAACTAAAGAAAACCTGGAGGAAAAGATGGAATTGATATTAGCGAATACGGTATTGGGCGTACTGCTTGTACTGGGAATGGGCGCACTCGGAACTGCGATTGGTTTCGGTATTTTAGGAGGCAAATTCCTAGAAGGTTCTGCTCGTCAGCCGGAGCTAGCTCCTAAATTACAGGCCAGCATGTTCTTGGTAGCCGGTCTTATCGACGCAGTAACTATGATTGGTATTGGTATCGGCATGTGGTTTACCTTTGCCAACCCTTACCTAGGCCAGCTAGCAGGCTAAGACAGACATCTAATAGCGGGAGATCGCGGTGGATATTACATTAACTATTATCGGGCAATCGGTAGCGTTCTTCGTTTTCTGGTGGTTCTGCGCGAAATATGTCTGGCCTCTATTCATGAATGTTATGGAAGAGCGCCGACAGAAAATCGCAGACGGCTTAGAAGCAGCTGCTCGAGCTGAGAAGGACCTAGAACTAGCGCAGGCTAAGTCTACGGATCAGCTGAAAGTAGCGAAGGTTGAAGCAGCTGGCATTATCGACCTTGCGAACAAGCGCGGCTCACAGATTGTTGACGAAGCAAAAGATAAAGCCAAAGAAGAGGCCAAACGAATCATTGCTGGGGCTCAGGCGGATATCGAACAGGAAGTAAATAGAGCGAAAGAAGCTCTACGCGCCCAAGTATCTGCGATAGCAATTGCTGGTGCCGAGAAAATCCTGGAAGGCTCAATCAATCAAGCCGCCAACGAAGATATGTTGAACAAATTAGCTTCCGAGCTTTGAGAAACTAGACAGTGGCAGAACTAATCACATTAGCAAGACCCTATGCCAAGGCGGCGTTTGAAACTGCTTTGCAGGATGGCGCGTTGGATAAATGGTCCAGCATGATCGCTTTATCTGCAGCCGTGGCCGATCAGTCTGAAGTGAGCAGCATATTGAGTTCCCCATCGTTGTCGTCGGACCAAATTGCCGACGCCTTCATTGGCGTATGCGGCGATGAGCTCGATGGGAAGGGCAAGAACTTTGTAGGCCTACTCGCTGAGAATAAGCGCTTAGTTTTGCTGCCAGAAATTTCTTCACTGTTTGAAGCGCTGAAAGCGCAACAGGAAATGTCGGTCGATGTTGAGATCACTACAGCTTTTGAAATTAGTTCAGATGTTTCAAACAAGCTAGCGAATGCTCTCAAAGATCGCCTTAAGCGAGAAATATTATTGACTACGAATGTCGACCAAAGCTTGATCGGCGGCGCGGTAATTAGAGCGGGTGACAATGTCATCGACAGCTCAGTGCGCGGAAAGTTATCTAAATTAGCTGAATCAATGAATTCCTGAGCAGGTCAGGAACAAGGAAATAAGCATGCAACAACTGAATCCATCCGAAATCAGTGACATTATTAAGCAGCGGATCGACAAGCTCGATGTGTCTGTTGAGTCAAAAAACGAAGGCACCATCGTCAGCGTATCTGACGGCATTATTCGTATCCACGGCCTAGCCGATGTGATGTACGGTGAAATGATCGAGTTCGAAGGTGGCGTATACGGAATGGCGCTTAACCTTGAGCGCGACTCTGTAGGCGCCATTGTTTTGGGCGACTATCTCTCGCTGCGCGAAGGTCAAACTTGTCGTTGTACGAAGCGAATTTTGGAAGTCCCGGTTGGCCCTGAATTAGAAGGGCGCGTTGTTGATGCACTAGGCAAGCCTATTGATGGCAAGGGCCCAGTTGAAACAACTATGACCGACGCGGTTGAAAAAATAGCGCCGGGCGTAATCGAAAGACAGTCAGTTGACGAGCCTGTACAGACAGGATTGAAATCAATCGACTCCATGGTCCCAATCGGAAGGGGCCAGCGTGAACTTATTATTGGTGACCGTGAAGTAGGAAAGACAGCGGTAGCAATCGACGCGATCATCAACCAGAAAGGCAAGAATGTTAAGTGTGTCTACGTAGCGATAGGCCAGAAGGCCTCATCTGTAGCCAACGTGGTAAATCGCTTGGAAGAGCACGGCGCCATGGAATACACCATCGTCGTAGCGGCGACGGCATCTGATCCGGCATCTATGCAATTCATCGCGCCTTACTCAGGCTGCACGATGGGCGAGTACTACCGTGACCGCGGACAAGATGCATTGATCGTCTATGATGACCTGACTAAGCAAGCCTGGGCCTATAGACAGATCTCCCTATTATTAAGAAGACCGCCAGGCCGTGAAGCCTATCCTGGAGATGTTTTCTACTTGCACTCCCGTCTTTTGGAGCGCTCATCGAAAGTGAACGTTAACTACGTAGAGAAGTTCACCAACGGCGAAGTGAAAGGTAAGACAGGTTCTTTGACGGCATTGCCAATAATCGAGACTCAGGCTGGTGACGTTTCGGCGTTTGTACCAACCAACGTTATTTCGATTACAGATGGCCAGATATTCCTGGAAACAGACCTATTTAACTCAGGCATTCGTCCGGCGATGAACCCGGGTGTCTCGGTGTCGCGTGTGGGTGGTGCTGCGCAAACTAAGATTATTAAGAAGTTGGGCGGCGGTGTACGTATCGCGCTAGCTCAATATCGTGAATTAGCCGCCTTCGCGGCGTTCGCTTCTGACCTTGATGATGCGACTCGAGCACAGTTAGAGCACGGTCAGCGCGTCACAGAATTGATGAAGCAGAAGCAATATACGCCAATGTCGATTGCAGAGATGGGCATCTCTATTTACGCGGCGAACGAAGGTTATCTAATAGACATCGAGCTGAACAAGGTATTGGCTTTTGAGGCAGCGCTACTTGCTTATATGAACAGCGAGCATGCTGATCTGATCAAACAGATCAACGATACCGGCGACTACAACGACGACATCGGCGCGCAGTTCAAAGCGGCAATCGAAAAGTTCAAGTCCACACAGACTTGGTAGCCGGCAAGGCAACATAATACAGAGGCTGTAAGCAATGGCTGGCGGAAAAGAAATACGCACCAAGATTTCGAGTATTAAGAGTACTCAGAGTCTCACCGGCGCGATGGAAATGGTAGCGGCAAGTAAAATGCGTAAAGCTCAAGAGCGCATGACACTTGGTAAGCCCTATGCTCATCGCATCCGTTCGGTGATCGGCCATATAGCCAATGCAACACCGGAATACAGGCACGCCTATTTCGATACACGGGATATAAAGCGCGTTGGTTACATTATTGTCTCTTCAGACCGTGGCCTTTGCGGCGGCTTGAATATCAATGTATTTAAAGCGTCAGTAGCCTCGATGAAAGAGTTCAAAGACAGCAATGTTGAGATCGACTTTTGTGTGATTGGTAAGAAGGCTGCACGCTTTTTTAATAACTATGGCGGAAATGTAGTTGCTGCGGTTGATAGCATCGGCGATGCACCGGAAGTAGCCGATGTGATTGGTTCTGTTCGGGTGATGCTGGAAAAATTCGACAATAACGAAATTGATCAGTTGATGGTTGTTAGTAATACCTTCATTAACACCATGACGCAGCAGCCGACTATCGAGCAGTTGCTGCCATTGCTTCCTTCAGAAGATGAAGATATGCAACACCATTGGGATTATTTGTATGAGCCCGATGCGAAAGAGTTGCTAGATGGTTTGCTATTAAGATATATCGAATCACAAGTTTTTCAGGCGGTAGTTGAGAATAATGCCTGTGAGCAAGCCGCGAGAATGGTTGCAATGAAGAGCGCAACTGATAACGCTGGCGATATCATTGATGACTTAGAGTTGGTTTATAACAAGGCTCGACAAGCGGCAATTACCCAAGAGCTATCTGAGATAGCTGGCGGAGCTGCGGCAGTTTAGGTAAAAGAATTTAGCGGTGCTGCCTTTTTTAATTAGGTCAGTATCATTAACAAGAAGTTCAGACGAAATATTAAGAGATTGAGGAACCGGACATGAGTAGCGGCCGAATCGTACAAATCATTGGCGCTGTAATCGACGTAGAATTTGGACGCGATGGAGTGCCTTCTATATATGACGCACTAGAAGTCAGCAACACAGACATCGTGCTAGAAGTGCAGCAGCAACTAGGCGATGGCGTAGTGAGAACTATTGCGCTTGGTAGTACTGAGGGCCTGAGTCGTGGACTTGAGGTTACAGATACCGGTGCTCCTGTTTCTGTACCAGTCGGTGTTGAAACACTTGGCCGCATCATGAATGTACTAGGCCGGCCAATCGACGAGCGTGGACCTATCGGCGAGAAGAAGCGTATGCCGATTCACCGCAAGGCGCCTACTTATGAAGAGCTGGCTAGCTCTAATGAATTGTTGGAAACGGGTATCAAGGTAATCGACCTGATCTGTCCTTTCGCAAAGGGCAGCAAGGTGGGTCTTTTCGGTGGTGCGGGTGTAGGCAAGACGGTAAACATGTTGGAGCTCATTAACAACATTGCAACAGAGCACAGTGGTTTGTCAGTGTTCGCCGGTGTTGGTGAGCGTACTCGTGAAGGAAACGACTTCTATCACGAAATGCAGGAATCAAATGTAATCGACCTAGAAGGCGAGTCTAAAGTAGCGATGGTCTACGGTCAGATGAATGAGCCTCCTGGAAATAGACTGCGTGTTGCTCTAAGCGGACTCACCATGGCGGAAGACTTCCGTGATGAAGGCCGTGACGTACTGTTGTTTATCGATAATATCTATCGTTACACGCTCGCGGGCACAGAAGTATCAGCACTACTTGGCCGTATGCCTTCAGCGGTGGGCTATCAGCCTACACTTGCTGAAGAAATGGGTGCGCTCCAAGAAAGAATCACATCTACAAAAGACGGCTCTATCACGTCAATCCAAGCGGTATACGTACCCGCGGATGACTTGACTGACCCATCACCAGCAACAACCTTTGCTCACTTGGATGCGAAAGTTGTATTGTCTCGAGACATCGCTTCACTGGGTATTTACCCGGCGGTGGATCCATTGGATTCTACTTCGCGTCAGCTAGATCCACTGGTTATTGGTAACGAGCATTACGACACGGCGAATGGCGTGCAAACGGTTCTGCAGCGTTATAAAGAATTGAAAGACATCATCGCTATCTTGGGCATGGACGAATTGTCCGACGAAGATAAGCAGACAGTTGGTCGTGCGAGACGTATTTCGCAATTTCTATCTCAGCCTTTTACTGTGGCGGAAGTTTTTACCAACGCCCCAGGCAAATACGTTTCTCTTAAAGACACCATTGCTGGCTTTAAAGGAATTTTGGCGGGTGAGTATGACTATCTTCCTGAGCAAGCATTTAGCATGGTAGGTTCTATTGAAGAAGCGATCGCTAAAGCGGAAACTTTAAAGTAATCGTCCCTTTTGTCTCTAAAGACAAGAACGAGTAATTAGATATGGCTATGACAATGCACTGTGACATCGTAAGCGCTGAGAAGAGTATTTTCTCGGGCCTTGTTGAGATGGTTGTAGCGGCAGGATCTCTTGGAGATCTTGGTATTGCTCCTGGGCACTCGCCTTTGCTGACGGCATTAATCCCAGGGCCGGTTAAATTAATACTTCAAAACGGCGAAGAAGAAGTTTTCTATGTGTCTGGTGGGTTTCTGGAAGTGCAGCGTGGTGTTGTTACTCTACTGAGCGATACAGCGATTAGAGCCGACGATCTAGATGAGGCCGCGGCGCAGCAGGCAGTGGAAGATGCCGAGAAGGCTATAGCGAACCAGGGCGCGGAATTCGATTACTCGACTGCCGCCGCTCAGCTAGCCGAGGCAGCGGCCCAGCTACGTGCTCTGCAGAAGATTAAGAGGTAGCAGTCAGCTAAATTAGTATGACGAAAACCTAAAAAGGTGGCATGAGCTACCTTTTTTTTTGCTATTCTTTTGGCCTAGACTCATTATCTCGATCGATTAGATCCTAATCCAAACAAGCTTTCATCCAATTTGGCGCCTATAAACGGATTAAATATGAATTTAGATATCGTCATTCTTGCAGCGGGTCGTGGCACAAGGATGAACTCAAAGATTCCCAAAGTATTACATCAGATCGGTGGCAATTCGATGCTTAGTCACGTGCTCAATGCTGCGCGGAAGTTAGGGTCCCGGAGAGATCCATATTGTTGTGGGATATGGAGCAGAGCAGATCAAAACCGAATTCAGTTATGACACGGAGCTGCAGTGGGCTCTGCAAGAAGAGCAGCTCGGCACTGGCCATGCTGTTATGCAGGCTATGCCGATTATCGATATAAAAAAGCCTAAAAAGCTCGTGTTGGTTTTATATGGCGATGTACCACTTACCAATTTTGCGACCCTAAGTAAGTTGGTGCAGCAAGCGAACGAAAACACACTTTGCCTACTTACCCTTGTCACTGAAAACCCCAAAGGTCTTGGGCGAATTATCCGAAGTAACTCGGGTGAAATAACGGCAATCGCCGAAGAAAGGGATGCCAACGACGATCAGAAAAAAATCAAGGAGATTAATACTGGCATTATGGTTATTCCAGCGACGAAGTTGAATACATGGCTGAATTCTCTGGGAAATGACAATGCACAGGGAGAGTACTATCTGACTGATGTAGTGGCGATGGCGGCAGCTGATGACGACTGTGCCATTTGTGCAATGGTAATTGATGATGAGAATGAAGTACAAGGTGTAAACGACAAGGCACAATTAGCCAGCCTAGAGAGACAATTCCAAATGAACAAAGCCGAACAACTACTAAAAGCTGGAGTTCTCTTGCGCGATCCATCACGCATCGATATTCGCGGTGAAATCGAAACGGGTAGTGATGTAGAGATTGATATAAACGCTATATTTGAGGGCCACGTGATTCTTGGTAATGGCGTTAAGATTGGCCCCAACGTTGTTATTAAAGACAGCAAAATAGCCGACAACGTCAAGATACTTCAGGGTACGAACATAGATGGGGCAGAGATTAGAAAGGGCGCAAGTGTTGGCCCCTACGCTAGAATTAGACTTGGCACTATTTTGGAAGAAAATACCAAGATTGGAAACTTTGTCGAAACTAAGAATGCAATTATTGGCAAAGGTTCGAAGGCTGGCCATCTAGCCTACATCGGTGACGCCGTGATTGGTGAGAACGTAAACATCGGGGCAGGCACAATTTTCTGTAACTACGACGGTGTTAATAAACACAAGACGATCATTGGCGATAATGTCTTCGTGGGATCAAATAGCGTTTTGGTTGCGCCAGTCACTCTCGCCGACAATACGTTTGTTGCGGCTGGTTCTTCGATAAACAGCGATGTGCCTGCTAACAGTCTAGCTGTCGCAAGAGGGAAACAAAGAAATATTACAGGCTGGAAGCGACCAACCAAAAAATTGAACTAGCCTAGTTCTAATCAGAGTCGATATCACGAAGAGCTCGCTGGCTCTTCTGCAATTTCTTTAGATGGTCCTTCAACAAGGGCTTGCGATGCCTAGCGACACCAGTTGCTAGTACATCGATTACCACCAGGTGTGCGATGCGCGAAGATACTGGCGCGAACGCCTGGTGTTCCTCTTTCATATTCACATAAATAGGTAGACAGCATTGTTCACTCAGCGGAGTTTTCTGGGGTGCTAGACCAATAACCGTAGCACCTGCTTGTCGGGCCAGGCTCACACTCTCCAGCAGGGCGCGGGTCTGCCCCGATTGAGATATAGCAACCACAACATCGTCAGCACCTAGTGATATCGCAGACATCTGCTGAATGTGCGGGTCTGTATAAGCGGCAGATGATAGCTGCAAGCGGAAGAACTTGTGTTGCGCGTCGGCTGCGACAGAGCCAGAAGCGCCGAAGCCGTAGAATTCAACGCGATTGGCGTTGTTAATGGTATTGATGGCCGTTTCCAACACTTCAGGGTCTAACTGATCCCTAACCGTCAAAAGAGAGCCTACCGTCGTATCGAAAACCTTATTGCGTAGGTCTTCAACCGTGTCCTTATCATCCACCGCGAATTGGGTATAGACGCCGCCTAAGCCTAGTTGCTGAGCAAGCTGTAGCTTGAAGGAGAGGAAGCCATCGAAGCCAATGGCTCGACAGAAGCGAATCACAGTGGGCTCGCTAACATCGGAATTGGCCGCGAGGTCGACAATGCGCATCTTGATAACGTCATTGGCGTGTTGAAGTACGTAGCTCGCTACTTTAGCTTCCGATTTGCGCATTACAGAACTGCTGTCAGCTATTCGTCGTATCAGATTGGGTGAATGCACTTGCTGTCCGCCTAGTTTTCTAACACTACTATCAGTCTTGAAACAGGCTTTCTATGCTACTCAATTTGTTAGGCTACCGCATCTGTTTGTATTGCGAAAACTTACTCTGATTACACACTAAGCTCCTCTCAAATCTGTGTACTACGACGTTTCGAGGTAACATGTCGCCTATGAAAGTGCTTGATCTAAAATTTGTAGATTCCATCGCCACCATCGGTGAAGAGGATTGGAATAGTCTAGCTGGAATAGAGAATCCATTTACTCGTTATGAGTTTCTATGGGCTTTAGAGAAGACCGGCTGTACGACCCGGGCTACGGGTTGGGAACCACATCATTTGGCAGTCTACAGTGGCCTGGCGGATGACGAGTCTCGTCAGTTAGTCGCTGTTATGCCGCTCTATCAAAAAACAAACTCTTACGGCGAATACGTTTTCGACTGGGCCTGGGCGAGTGCTTACCAGAACTACGGTCTTAACTATTACCCAAAATTTGTCAGCGCAGTGCCGTTCACTCCTAGCCATGGTACACGGCTATTTACAGATTATTCAGTGAGTAGAGATGACATCGCCAAACTGATTTTCGATGAGCTGAAGAGTAAGTTGGAATCTATAGACGCGTCTTCTTGGCATATTCTTTTTCCAACTGAGGAAGAAAAGAAGCTGTTCGAGGCAATTGGCATTCCAGCAAGAACAGCCTGTCAGTTTCACTGGTTCAATCGAGACTACTCAAGCTTCGATGATTTTTTAGCGACGCTTAATTCTCGTAAGAGAAAAAACATTAGAAGAGAGCGGCAGAAGGTCGCAGAGCGGGGCACGAAATTCGAAACGCTTCACGGAGCTTACATTTCTCCCAAGCATTGGAATACGTTCTACCAATTTTATCAAAGCACATACATGATGCGCGGTATGCAGGGGTATCTGACTCAGGATTTCTTTGCCGAGCTTGCACGGCTAATGCCGGAACAATTGTTCATGATAGTTGCGTTAGATGGAGACAAGATGATCGCTGCAGCTCTCTTCTTTAGAAACAATAAGAAGGTTTTTGGAAGGTACTGGGGTAGTGCACAAGACTATGAATTTCTACATTTCGAAACGTGCTATTACCAAGGCCAAGAATACTGCATTGAGCACAAGTTGCAGAGTTTCGATTCGGGCGCTCAAGGGGAGCATAAGATTCAAAGAGGCTTCGAACCTATAACGACCTATTCAAATCATTGGGTTGCTAACGAAGGATTTGCCCAAGCAATAAATAAATTTCTCGATGAAGAGCGACCTCATATCGAAAAATATCAGGCAGAAGCTGCCGCGCTACTACCATTCAAAAAAGAGAGTTAACCAACGACTAACTAACTCAAATCGTCAATCTAGATGCGGATCAAACGAAATTTAATGCTCTAAGACCAAAGTAAGAAGCAACCTCATATGACGGATACATTCGATCTCACACCAGTCTTAGAAGGCCCCCGGATAATTGTTCGCCCCATCGAAGAAGGTGATTGGGAGGGCCTGTTTTCGGCGGCAGAAAATCCAAAAGTTTGGGAATTTCACCCCGTGACTGATCGCTATAAAGAGCCGGTGTTTCGTGCTTTCTTCGATGGTGCGATCGCTAGCGGTAGCGCGTTCACTTTTGTTGATAGTGAGACCGGTAGAATAATAGGGTCTAGCCGTTTCAATGGTCTTGATGAAGAGTTAGGCGAGGTTGAAATAGGTTGGACGTTTCTAGATCATGATTTCTGGGGAGGCAGCTACAATGCCGAGATCAAGAAGCTCATGCTGGACCATGCCTTTAAGTTCGTAGACACGGTTGTATTTTGGGTGGGTGACAGGAATATTGTGTCTATGCGTGCTATGGAGAAAATTGGCGGAGTGAAGCGAGACCAGATGATTGATAGAGCTTTAGGCGGGATCAGCTATCCTCATATCATTTACGAAATTCGAAAAGCCTATACAATATGAATTTCAGGCAAATAAAAAGGCTGCTTAGTCAGTTTGGGTAAGAAGCCTTTTTATTTTGCACTGGCGTAAACTTATTGCAGCTGCGCTGCCTCTTCCGCTTCCTGGCGCCTAGCGCCGGCCAAGATACCGGGCATCGCGTAGTTGCCTTCATGGCAAGCATATTCGTAAAGAGGACCTTCGGTTTCGTGATAACTCATTTCCGCAGTCCATACCTGACTGTAAAGATTGGGATCTTCCACGGTAAATTGATAGAAAATCTCGGCATCAGAATAACGACTAAACCGTTCAGTAAATTTTCCTTCTGGCGAGATCGGAATAGAGCTCTGCGACATTTGTAACGGGCTGATGTTGACCGTTTCTACAATTAGGGTGTCGCCTTCGTACCAGCCGCGAGAATCACCAAACCAAGGTGAGTGACTTTCCGGGCGGGTGTTTGCTCTGGCTTTTTCTGCAGAATCGAAAAGAGGGATAATGCGGGCATCATGCGCCATCTCAACGCTGATCACTATATAGTCATCAGTTTGCACGAATTGATAAGTGCTGTTGTACAGTGTTCCCATCATGCCAGGACCCGCAGTATTGCCGAATCCGATTAGGCAGCGTTCGGCAATGGGTATTGCCTCTGGCCCTGATGTATCACCTACTCCGGTGAGATAGCGTGCGCCGAAATTCGTTCTATTCAAATTGTACGTTGGATTTTCCAATCGAGGAATTTGGCCATTTTCCGGGTTTACGATTAAAGAGGTTCTGAATTCGTCCTTCACCAATGCCAAAGTGGAGCCTGGATCGGTCCAAAATAGGTTATAACCACGTAGTCCGAAATCTTGACCGCCAACGGGTGGTGCGCCAGTTTCTGGATCGATAGCCGGCCCTGCTTCTACATTTTCTGCCGAGATGCCGGCGATGCTCATGCTCGCCACTATTTTTTCTGCTTCGGCGCCTGTCACGACGAGCGTCTCAAGCCCGCGGGGCCGCGTGAGGCTGGTTCTAGAGGCGTTGGTCCAAACACCACCCAGTTGCGGTATCACCTGCTCCTGAGCCACGGTTAAGGGTGAGAGCAAGGACACGGAGGTACCCGTAATCATTATGCTGAGGATAAGTTTTGCTAATTTTGACATGGTTGTTCTCCCTATTCTTCGCCAATAGTCTTGGCAACGTTCAAATTCATCTCTGTGGCCTCATGATAATGGAATTAGCGGCAAAATACGGCATAAACAGGCTTGGTGTTTGGTAAGAGGATTCCAGCCGCGGTATCGACGGCGGAGAGCCTCATGAAATCGCGGTTAGAAATATCGTGAGATAATTGCAGAGGGGTTCCAGTCATCGACGTGGAGCCACGGTGGTTCTGAGGTACTGGAAGATGCATCACTGTGCTTGCTGGACACACGTTTGTCGCTTAGTACTTACAGAAAATAACATAACTTACGCTGGGCAAGCTTCAATCCTATTTAGGTTTCTTCCAGACCAAAAGTTGATTGTTGGCTGGCATAGCATTGTCTTCGATGAGGGTTAAGTTGGCTTTAGTCGCTAAATCACTTACCCATTCGAAATCCCGAATACCACTTGTCGGATCTCTATCTTTCAACAAGCGGTCAAAGTCTTCATTGCTTTCAGATGTATAGCTACCGGCGTATTTAAAGGGCCCGTACACGAACAGTGTACCATCGACTTGTAGAACTGCCCCTATTCCCTTGAAGAAATTCTCAACAGAATCGGCAGACATAATGTGTAAGCTGTTAGCGCTGAAAATTGCAGTAGGTCTGTCGCTATTCCAAAAAGGGTGATTTACATCGATGGCTATGGCCTCAGGAAGGTTTGCGAGCTTTGCATGAGCAAGGCGCAGGTTGAGATTATCTACGTTGCTAGGAATATCAGAGGACTGCCAATGAAGATTTGGCAGGTTCGCGGCGAAATGAACGCAGTGCTGACCGGTGCCGCCGGCCAGCTCAAGCACTTGGTCGCCATCTTTAAGATACCGTTCAAGCATTTCTAGGATGACCTGCTTATTATTCTCGCAGGCTTGGCTAAAGGGGAGTTCATGCATAGAATTACTGCGTGTCACGCAGAAAGACTGGCTGCGTTGGTGTTGAGTCTTCTTCGCTATAGCGGTAGCCCTCTACGTCAAATTCCTTAAGCCTTTCAGGATTCTTAATTTTGTTTTGAATAATGAAGGCTGTCATGTAGCCGCGGGCTTTCTTTGCAAAGAAACTTACGATCTTGTATTTCCCATTTGATAAATCTTTGAACACAGGGGAAATAATTTCAGCGTTAAGCGATTTTGGTTTGATTGCGCTGAAGTATTCTATTGAAGCGAGATTCACCAATACTGGTTTTTTGTCTTTCTCGAATAATTCGTTGAGGTTTTCAGTAAGCTGGTCATCCCAAAATTCATAGAGATTCTTGCCTTTCTTGTTCTTGAACTTGGACCCCATCTCAAGCCTATAAGGCTGCATCAAATCCAGAGGTCGAAGCAGGCCGTATAGCCCAGACAAAATCCGTAAATGATTCTGTGCGAAGTTCAGATCCGCCCTTGAGAATTTTTCCGCCTCTAGACCGATATAAACGTCTCCCTTGAAGGCAAAAATGGCCTGCTTGGAATTCTTCAAATCGAAAGGTGTATGCCAGTTTGCGAAGCGCATATGGTTGAGTTCGCCCAAGTCGCTGCTGATATGCATAAGCTCGGAGAAATCTTCCGGGCTTAGCTTCTGCAATTGACCCACAAGTTGTGTGGACTCTGCGAGATATTGTGGATCAGTAAACTTCCGTGTGGGAGCCTTGGTTTCGAAGTCGAGAGACTTGGCGGGCGATACTACAATTAGCATGGTTTGATTACTCGTCTATTTAGTCGAATATTAGTTAAACGGATAAGGGCTATTCTTGATCTTCGAATTCCAACCACCATTCTAGCGCTGTCGTGCCGTCTTCGGGGTCGTAAACGTTTCCATAATACCAAACTGTGTCAGGATAATCTTTGCAGACATTGCTCAATAGCTCCTCGATGACTTGGAAGCCGATGGAAAAATGCATGCTGTAAACCAATGCGCGATCGGTTTGCTTGTCTAAGCTGCCCCCAAGCTTTTCAATCTCCCCCGTAAGGTTTTCTGCCAATACATCTAGTTGATGCTGGCGGAAGACGCGAATGGATAGATTTCCGCTGCGACGCAGCAGCTTATATTCTGCCGAAGAAACGTCGATGACCTTGAGTTTATCTCCAGCCGCCAAATTGCGAGTCAGTAAAGGGGAGCGTACCAGCCGCACTTCGTCTTCGGTATCCTCGACCAATTCGACTTCGAGGCTCTCGAAGACAGGGTCACCGTCAGGATTGATGCCTGCTAAGAATGGCAGTTCGAAAATGTCGGCTGCTACGGGATCAGTAGGAGAGCTCAATGCTTTTACCTTGGTTAGCCCTGTGGATGAATGCATGTTTAGTAGGTAAGCTTGCTGGCGACAAGGCTCACCTAGGCGGCTACATACCACAATGATAGAGCGACTACAGCGAATTGCCACTATTTTAGCTAGATTTCGGCTGCCATTATTCGTGTTAGCTGGATTTTCTTTAGTGGTATTTATTCTCAGTGTGCTGGATAACCCACTGCTCGATAATGATGGGCTCTTGATGCCCGCTATCCTAGTGTTCTGTTGGGCGCTGATGCTGTATAGCACCGGTGAGCTTTTTCAAGAGATACCGGACAAGGCTGGCAGTGAAGCTACCTTCCGCAGGCGAATGGGTGTGCGTGTGAGAAGGGCGATATTATGGATTCTAGGCTTTCTGACGATAGTTAGCGCGGCGGGTCTCCTTATTCTTAGCTATCAACTGATGCGAGTTTGGCTATGAGTCTCACCACTGACATCCTGATAGAGCCCTGCTATGTGTGTAATAATGAGTTTTCCTGTTTGGTAGAGTTTACGTAGTAACTAGATCGGGACGCAAAAAATAAATACGACTAAGAACAATGGCGCTTTAGCCCATTCAAAATTATGGAAAAGCTTTCTCTTATCATAGATGGGTTGTCGAATCTTCTAGGCCGAATTTTCTCCTGGCTCACTCTGACTATGGTGATTGTTATGGCCGCCATCGTTGTGCTGCGCTACGTGTTTCAAATTGGCTCGATCGCGCTGCAAGAGTCGATTATATATATCAACGCGCTTATATTTACTTTCGGCGTCGCCTATACGCTTAAGGAGCAGGGTCATGTTCGGGTCGATATTTTTTATAGCCGAATTAACGAAAAAAAGCGGGCTTGGGTAGATGTATTTGGCTCTCTATTTTTCCTAGTTCCTTCTACCTGTTTTATTATCTGGATTAGTTGGGACTACGTTGCCGTTTCCTGGCGAATACGGGAAGGATCAGCAGAATCCAGCGGCCTTCCTTTCGTCTATTTTCTGAAGGCAGTGATTCTCGTCTTACCTGCTTTACTATTGCTGCAGGGAATTTCAGAGATAGTGAAATCAATCTCTGTGATCAAGCGGCAAGACTCCTAGTGGTGGAATTTATTCCCATTCTTTTTTTCTTGATCGTGTGTCTCGTGCTGATGGCAGGCTATCCGGTTGCCTTATCACTTACTGGCGTGTCATTGGGGTTCGCTGCTATAGGGACGATGAGCGATGTTTTCGATACAGCCTATATTTCACTTATTCCAAATCGCATATATGGTTTATTGATTAACCAAAATTTGTTTGCTGTGCCACTGTTTGTATTCATGGGAACGATGTTGGAGCGAAGCCGCATCGCCGAAGACTTACTCAAGAACATGGCTATCGCGTTTGGGAAGTTTCCTGGTGGTCTCGGGATTTCAGTAATTATCGTTGGCATGTTGCTGGCTGCGAGCACCGGCATCGTCGGCGCAACGGTCGTCACTATGGGCATACTCTCTTTGCCGACAATGATGAAGGCAGGATATAAACCCTCGCTGGCCTGCGGCACGCTTTGTGCGACGGGAACACTTGGGCAGATCATTCCGCCGTCTATCTGTTTGGTGCTGCTGGGAGAAGTTATCTCGAACGCGTACCAGCAGTCACAGTTAAATGCAGGTGTCTTCGCGCCCGACTTTGTTTCGATCGGTGACCTGTTCGCTGGCGCGATAATTCCGGGCCTGCTGTTAGTCATTGCCTACGCGACTTATATGTTCGTCATCGCCATGTTGAAACCAGCACACGCTCCGCGGATGTTAATTGATGAACTGGATGAGGGAACCAATGTCTTCACAGCGTTATTGAAGGGCTTGCTTCCTCCGGTACTGCTCATGGTGGCTGTGCTGGGCTCCATACTTCTGGGAATAGCGACGCCAACTGAAGCATCTAGCGTTGGCGCGGTGGGCGCGATGATTTTGGCACTAATAAAAAGAGCGTTAACTCTGACAGTGCTGCACTCGGTGAGCATAGAGACTATGCGTGTTACGTCGATGGTATATCTGATTTTAATCGGCGCGACGATTTTTTCGTCAGTATTTAGAGGCTTTGGTGGCGATGTGCTGATTGAAGAGCTGTTAATGAATCTGCCCGGCGGTGTCGTTTCGGCGACTCTCGTCGTTATGCTGCTGATCTTCTTTTTAGGCTTTATTCTAGACTTTATAGAGATCACGTTCATGGTTGTGCCGCTTGTGGGGCCTATACTTTTGGCTATGGGCGTTGATCCGATTTGGCTGGGCGTGATGATCGCCGTAAATCTACAAACTTCGTTTCTAACCCCGCCGTTTGGTTTTTCTCTTTTCTACTTGCGAAGCGTGGCTCCAGCTGAAATCAAGACCAGTGAGATTTATAGAGGCGTTATACCTTTTGTAGTTATGCAGATTGCACTGTTATTGTTGCTCGCGCTGCAACCGGCATTGGCAACTTGGCTGCCTTCGGTGCTTTGATAGATACTTTGATCGAAACGGCCACACTCCTGTAATTACTTTACTTAGGGAATTATTATGATCAGCAACGAAGCCGGTCCCATAGGAGAGCTGGCATTACAAACTCTCGCGATGCCGAAGGACACGAATGCGAACGGCGATATCTTTGGTGGTTGGCTGGTTTCGTAGATGGATTTGGCGGCAGGCATCTCGAGCAAGATGGCTACACGAGGTCGCTTGGTGACGGTCGCCATTCAGAACGTGGACTTCATCAGTCCGGTTAAAGTGGGCGCTACTGTCAGCTGTTACACGAAGGTTGTTAATACAGGTAAGACCTCTGTGCAGACTAATGTAGAGGTTTGGACTTCCAATATCAGTATTATTGATAAGCCTACTAAGATGGCAGGCGGGTAGTTCGTGTTTGTTGCGATTGATGATCAAGGTAAGCCAAGACCTATTCCAAGATAGACCTCAACCTCCTATGAGTATCTAAATCTAATTACTCGGTAGCTTTCGCGCTTCGACATAGGCGTCTTCGGCAATGCTGTGATAATTTTCTACGCCCGCTTGAAAACTCTTATACGAATCATAGATGCGGCGCGTGACTTCGTCAGTGTCCGCGAGCTCGGCAACGACCTGGTTGGAAATATCTCGTAGCTCTGCAAGTACGTCATCGGGAAGCTCTTCTTAATTCTACGCCATGCTCTTCAACCAGAACGCGCAGCGCTTCGTTATTTTTCGCAGTGAGTTCGTCCATCAAGAGTTGGTTCATCACTTCGGTGCCTGCCTTGAGAATCTCTTGAAGATCCTCGGGGAGAGCCTCGAACGCGTACTTGTTGAAGATGGTTTCTAGAGTTGTACCGGGCTCGTGCCAGCCGGGGTAATAATAGTAGTCGGCAACGGTATGGTATCCCGCTGCCATGTCATTATACGGACTTACGAATTCTGTCGCGTCGAGTGCGCCGGTCTGCATGGCCGTGAATACTTCGCTGGCCTGCATGGTGACCGGAGTACCTCCAGCGCGACTAAATACTTCGCCACCGAGGCCTGGAATCCTCATCTTCAGCCCCTGGAAATCGGCTAGGGAGTTAATCTCTTTGTTGAACCAGCCAAACATCTGGGTGCCGGAGTTACCGCCGCGCATTGGAATTAGATTGAAGGGGGCGTAGATCTCTTGCCATAGCTCATTACCGCCGCCATAGCTAAGCCAGGCATCCATTTCCGTGCCTGTTAGGCCGAAGGGGATAGTGGAAAAGAAAGGCGTGCTGGGGATCTTGCCCTGCCAATAATAGGCTCCTGTGTGGCCAATCTCGGCCACGCCTTGGGATACGGCATCGAACACTTCGAGACCACCAACTAGTTCATTCGCGCCATATACACGTATGCGCATCCGGCCATTGCTCATCTTCTCGACGATATCGGCGAAGTGCTCGGGGGATGTTCCCAGTGCAGGTAGGTTCTTCGGCCAGGATGTAATTAATTTCCATTCATAGATCGTTTGTTCTTGTGCACTACTCGGTGCCCCAGAATCTGATGATTGAGGCTCTCCACCGCAGGCAGTTAAGATCGAAAGGAGCGCGGCGGTGCATAGTTTTTTAACAGTCGAGCTAAATGCATTCGTGAGTAACATAATTATTTCCCTGCATATCTCGCATCACTCGCGAGTCACGCCAACACTTCCAGTTTGGCATAGGACAGCACCAACCACTTGCTCCCCACGGCATCGAAGTTTACCTGAACTCGAGCATTAGGCCCTTGTCCTTCATAGTTAAGGATAACACCTTCGCCGAATTTTCCGTGGACGACGCGTTGCCCCAATGACAAATCAGTTTCCGGCACCTCTATGTCGCCACTGAGTTTGCTACTTACTCTGCTGCCGATTCGTGTATTGCCGAACGACGGCCTACTGACGCTAGACTTCATTCGAATCTCATCAAGCAGTTCGTTCGGTATCTCATTTATGAAACGCGAGGGCCGACAAAGATTTACCTCACCATGCATCCTTCTGGATTCTGCATGACTCATATACAACTTGGTTCTGGCGCGTGTTATTCCGACATAGCATAGTCGCCTCTCTTCTTCGAGACCGGCAATGTTGTCCATAGACATCTTGTGAGGGAACAGTCCTTCCTCCATACCCGCAAGAAATACGAGGTGAAATTCTAAGCCCTTTGCGGAGTGCAGCGTCATTAGTTGCACAGCGTCTTCGGATTCATCGGCCTGCGTCTCTCCTGCATCTAGGGCTGCTTTATCGAGGAATGCAGACAGAAAGGCGTTAGATTTTAAGTCAAAGCCTTCATCGATATCTGGGTCGTCGAAATTGTTTGCGGCTGTTACTAGTTCTTCCAGGTTCTCAATTCGCGCGCGAGCCTTCTCGCCACCTTCTTTTTCATGATGTTGAATAAGTCCGGTGTGATTAATAATATGCTCCACCTTTTCTGCTAATTCCAATTCACTACAGGCGAGGCTTAGTTCATCGATTAGTTCCAGAAAGCTTAGCACGGCATTGGAAGCCCTCGATGTCATGAGAGTTTCGTTTACACATTTGGCACAGGCTTGCCAGAGTGAGCAATTTTCTTCTCTTGCCACGTTTCTAACTTGTTCGATGGTTCGGCCTCCGATGCCTCGCGTTGGAACATTGATCACTCGCTCCACGGCGGTATCGTCGTCTCTGTTTATTACGAGGCGCAGATAGGCGAGTGCGTTTTTAATTTCGAGACGTTCATAGAAACGGTGGCCGCCGTAGATACGATAGGGCATACCCATGCGAAGGAGAGCGTCTTCCAGTTCGCGTGACTGTGCGTTGGAGCGATAGAGTATAGCGGCGTCGGAGCGGCGGTTGCCGTTGTTAAACCAGTCTTGCACACGATCTACGATGAAGCGCGCCTCATCCTGTTCGTTGAATGCTTCGTATAAGCTAATCTGCTCGCCATCTCCATCCTCAGTCCAGAGGTTCTTGCCAAGGCGGCTTTGGTTGTTTGAGATCAGCTTATTGGCAGCCTTGAGAATCGTGGAGGTAGAGCGGTAGTTCTGTTCCAGGCGCACGGTTTCGGCATCGCTGAAATCTACATTGAACTGTTGGATATTCTCTATCTTAGCGCCGCGCCAACCGTAGATCGATTGATCATCATCTCCAACTACCATCAGTTGGTTCTGCGTTCCGGCCAGCACTCGCAGCCAGGCATATTGAATAGAGTTGGTGTCTTGAAACTCATCAACCAGAATGTGTTTAAAGCGTCGCTGGTAGTGTTCCAGTACCTGAGGGTTCTTTAGCCATAACTCGTGAGCTCGAAGCAAGATCTCCCCGAAATCGATCATGCCGCCGCGATCGCATGCTTCCTCGTAGGCCTTATAAACCTGGAGCATAGTCTTCGTGTAATCGTCCTCAAAATGATCGATATTGCCGGAGCGTAGTCCCTCATCCTTCTGTGAATTGATATACCACTGGCACTGTTTCGCAGGCCATTTGTCCTCATCTATCTTCAATAAGCGATTGATACGCTTGACCAAACGCAGCTGATCGTCGCCATCGAGGATCTGGAAGTCTTGGACTAGGCCGGCCTCTTTCCAATGGGTACGTAGCAGTCGATGGGCAAGGCCGTGAAAGGTACCAACCCACATGCCTGCGAAGGAATTCGCCATCAGCGACTCTATACGGCCGCGCATTTCTCGTGCGGATTTATTGGTAAAGGTCACAGCGAGAATAGAATAGGGGGATGCCTTCTCGGCCTCGAGCAGCCAGGCGATCCTGTGC
Source organism: uncultured Pseudomonadales bacterium (assembly GCA_949430125.1). GTDB lineage: Bacteria > Pseudomonadota > Gammaproteobacteria > Pseudomonadales > Pseudohongiellaceae > UBA9145. The sequence goes on along the minus strand of CASQMQ010000085.1, from coordinate 15,681 downwards.
ACAAGCACTCGTGTCTTGCCGCTCCCGGCACCGGCCAGTACCAGCAAGTGCTGCGACGGATTCGCTACTGCGTTTCTTTGCTCATCGTTGAGTGAATCTAATATGTGGGAGACATCCATGGCGCACTATTCTATCAAAATGTCGCCCAGATTCTCCGCTTTATCAAAGTATTATCACTATCTAGGTAAGTTGTAGCCCTCTTAGAGAAAAGTCGTTAAGTTTGATAGACTAACGTGCTTGCGCGCGACTCAGAGCGGCTCTGCTTCTCTGATTATTGTCTTAATTGAGCAAACCGAGCACACACGAATTTAAGAGCTATCCTGCAGTAGGGTAGCTAGAGCTAACTAGGAGAAAACTATGTCTGTCAGATCGGACAACGTGCCATTCAATTGGGCAGATCCATTTGGGATGGAAGGACAATTATCGGAGGAAGAACGCCTAGTTCGAGATACGGCTAAGCAATACTCACAAGAGAAGTTGCTGCCCCGCGTTCGCGAAGCCTATCAAAAAGAGCAAACCGATCCGGAGATATTTCGTGAAATGGGCGCGCTAGGACTGCTTGGTCCCACCATTGAAGGTTACGGCTGCGCTGGTGTGAACTATGTCTGTTATGGACTAATGGCGCGCGAGATTGAGGCAGTGGATTCTGGCTATCGATCAATGATGAGCGTTCAATCGAGCCTGGTTATGCACCCAATCAATAAATTCGGCACCGAAGAGCAAAAGCAGAAGTACTTGCCGAAGCTGGCAACCGGTGAATATATCGGCTGTTTTGGTCTTACCGAGCCTGATCACGGCTCCGACCCGGGCGGCATGGTCACGAGAGCGAAGTCCGTTGCAGGCGGGTACTCCTTGACTGGTGCGAAGAATTGGATTAGTAACTCGCCGATCGCCGATGTCTTTATCGTTTGGGCGAAAGACGATACTGGTACGATCTGCGGGTACATTCTTGACAAAGGTATGAAGGGGCTAAGTGCTCCTAAGATTGAAGGAAAACTAGCCTTGCGTGCGTCCATAACAGGCGAGATCGTGATGGACGAAGTATTCGTGCCTGAGGAGAACAAGCTACCTCATGCGAAGGGTTTGGCCGGTCCGTTTAGCTGTCTGAATTCTGCCCGGCTCGGGATTGCTTGGGGAGCTCTAGGTGCCGCAGAAACATGCTGGCATACGGCGCTGCAATACACGATGGATAGAAAACAATTCGGTCGACCGCTTGCGGCGAATCAGCTGATTCAGAAGAAGCTGGCTATCATGCAAACCGATATCTCTTTAGGCCTGCAGGGTTGCTTGCAAGCCTGCCGTCTTCGAGATGAGGGCAAGTTAGCGCCACCACTCATTTCTCTGTTAAAGCGTAACTCTTGCCTGAAGGCATTGGATGCAGCCCGCGAGGCAAGGGATATGTTGGGAGGTAATGGCATCTCGGACGAATTTCCGATTATGCGTCATTGTCAGAATCTGGAAGTAGTGAATACCTATGAAGGAACCCAGGACATTCACGCACTAATTCTAGGTAGGTCACAGACTGGTATACAGGCGTTTGTGTAATTATTAGTTAGATGCGATGGGCTGACTTCAATCTAGAAAATGAAGTTGGCCCGCCAAATAACACTAAACGAAGCTCAGCAGCACGCCGATAAAAATTACCGCACCCACCCAATTATTATTCAGAAACGATTCGAAGCAGGGCCCAGGCAATCGATCCTTGATGAGGAATTGTTGATAGGCAAGGAAGCCGCTCGCTATGACAAGAGAGAGATAGTAGAACGTCCCAAGCTCGAACTGTCTGCCAGCGAGAATCATCGCTAGAATAAACATGACCTGCAGACTGCCGATGATGGCCTTGTCGGCATCACCAAATAGTATTGCGGTAGACTTGACTCCTATTTTTATATCGAACTCCCTATCTACCATTGAATACTGTGTATCGTAGGCAACAGTCCACAAACAGTTTGCTACGAATAAGAGATAAGCAGACTGTGGAACATCTCCAGTTGATGCGGAGAAAGCCATCAATATTCCCCAAGAGAAAGCGATTCCCAACACTAACTGGGGCAAGTGTGTGAATCGTTTCATGAACGGATATACCGCGACAAGTGCAACGGCGGCAAAGGAGAGAATGATGGTTCTCTCATTTGTTATTAGCACTAAACCGAAACTAATTAGAGATAGAACGGCGAAACAAAGGAAAGCATCTTTTCTTGTAAGCGATCCTGTGGCTAGCGGCCGCTGCTGCGTCCTTGCGACTTTTCCATCGATCTTATGGTCGGCAAAATCATTTACACAGCAGCCAGCTGAGCGCATGAGTGCCGTACCAGCGACAAAAATAAACAGCAGTGAAAACCGAGGGAAGCCCTCTTCGGCTATCCATAGCGCAGAGATCGTTGGCCAAAGCAGCAGATAAATACCGATAGGCTTATCGGCGCGAGTTAATTCCGCGAATGCAGGCAGCTTAGTATAGAGCTCGGGAAATCGAGATCGAAGTTGTAAAACTATTCTGGCGCGAATTATTGTTACAAATTCCATGAGGAGTTAATACTAGGCTACAGCGTATTGAGCCACTAGCATAAAAGACTTTAGGGTGAGAGTAAAAATTAGTTTAGGGGAGGTTGGTAAACGATCCTATAGACAAGAATAGTAATCGACTGACTAAACATTGGCGTAGTGGACGTTGTCTCCCAACCAACGCTGAATCAATGGATCTATGATTTCAGGGTATTTTTCCAGAACCAGCTCTGAGGCTTCTTTTACCTGATCTAAGAGGTCGGCATCACGGCTGATGTCTGCCACTCTAAAGCTCATCAATCCGGTCTGTTGGGTGCCTAGGACCTGGCCGGGCCCGCGCAGCTCGAGATCCTTCTCAGCGATGTAGAACCCATCGGTACTCTCGCGCATTACCGATAGGCGTTGCTTGCCAGCCTTAGACAGGGGAGTCTGATACAAGAGGATACAGTGGCTACGGGTCGATCCCCTGCCGACACGACCGCGTAGTTGGTGCAGTTGCGCGAGGCCAAGGCGTTCCGGGTTCTCTATTACCATCAGGCTGGCATTGGGCACATCGACACCCACCTCGATAACGGTAGTTGCTACCAGCAACTGCAAATCTCCCCGCTTAAAACGCTGCATGATATTCACTTTCTCTTGTGGCTTCATGCGGCCATGAATAAGCCCCACTTTTATATCGGGTAGCTGCAGGGTGAGTTGCCCGGCCGTCACCTCCGCTGCCTGGCATTGCAGCGCCTCACTCTCTTCGATCAAAGTGCAGACCCAATAGGCTTGGCTATTTTCTTTGCAGGCGCTCTCGATGCGTTGCATAACTTGATCTCGGCGATCGTTGGAAATGACTGCAGTGTTTACAGGGATTCGTCCAGGTGGCAGCTCATCGATCACCGAGTTGTCGAGATCGGCATAGGCACTCATAGCGAGTGTTCTAGGAATCGGGGTCGCGGTCATAACTAATTGGTGCGGGCTCAATGCGTGTTGATTTGCCTTCTCACGCAAGGCAAGTCGTTGGTGCACCCCAAAACGGTGCTGTTCATCAATTATGATGAGCCCGAGCTTAGCGTAGATTACCTTGTCTTGGAAAAGCGCGTGAGTTCCTACTAGTAGTTGGCAGTCGCCATTGTTCATTGATGCAAGTTGTGCATTGCGCGCTTTTCCTTTTGTCTTTCCACTTAGCCAGCCAACGTTGATGCCTAACGGTTCGAACCACTGACAAAAAGTCGCAAAGTGCTGTTCTGCCAATAATTCTGTAGGCGCCATTATTGCCACCTGATACCCCTCGTCAATCGCATGGAGTGCCGATAGAGCAGCAACTACAGTCTTGCCGGATCCAACATCACCTTGTAGCAGTCTAAGCATAGGACAGCTACGTGCTAGATCGTCGGCGATCTCTTTGTAGGCGCGTTGTTGACCGTTAGTCAGATTGAAGGGGAGTACTTTGAGAAAGCTTGCAACAAACGCCGGCGAATCGCTAAACTTAGGTGCGCTCTGCTGCTGAGCGTCAGATTTAAAACGGCGCATACACAAGCGATGAGCGAGCAGCTCTTCGAAAGACAGCCTGTGCTGCCCCGGATTTTTGCCTTCACTTAACCAGCTTAGCGGAGTCTCCAGTGGAGGTCGATGAATCAGCTTTATCGCATCGATAAGAGAATGAAAATGGAATTTCTCGATCAGCTCATTTGGCAATAGTTCTTGAAGGGCGGAACCAACAACCGAATCATCATCGGCATTAGCGGGCAAGAAAGCGAGCGCCTGATTTGCGATGCTGCGTAGTCGAGTCTGTCCAAGCCCTTCGGTTGTCGGGTAGATAGAAGTTAGGCAGTCTTCGACGATTATGTCTTCGGTCTCGCGCACTACACGATACTCGGGGTGGAATAGCTCGGGCCCGGATCTACCTCGCCGTACCTCGCCGTAGCAGCGAATCTGGCTGCCGACCGCGAGAGAACTCTTCTGTGCGTTACTAAAATGAAAGAAGCGAAGTATGATGAAGCCGCTATTGTCTTTAACTGTAGAACGCAGGCTTCGGCGGCGACCGAACTGTATGTCGGTACTCACGACCTCGCCCTGTATCTGAACGGTTTCACCCGCGCTGATCGATCCGATGGATACGATTCGAGACCTGTCTTCATAGCGAAACGGGAGATGGAAAAGCAGGTCTTGCAGGTTATTGATGCCAATAGAGTTTAGTTTTTTCTCAAGCGCGGCGCCTACGCCTCTCAAGCGTGTGACTGGGATCGTGTCGAGTTGTTGGCTGGCAGCATTCACAGTGTGTAGTGTCCGATTTAGCAGTGAGCCCTCTACTCTCGATTGAAAGAGCAACAGCGCACAGAGTGGATTAAGCTAACCCTCTCCGGCAGAGTCGAACAAAGTATATGTGTTTTTATACAGTAGTGCTACGAATGCGCTAAGACAAGGCAGTCTCAGCGCTCAGTGAGGCGTTGTAATGAGATCTACAGTGCCAGAATGGCGTCGATCTCAACTGCCGACCTTTTGGGTAGGGCACTGACTTGTATCGTAGCGCGTGCTGGATAAGGCTCTGAGAAATACCCAGCCATGATCTCATTTACCACAGCGAAATCGCCAAGGTCGGTAAGATAGATGGTCAGCTTCGCTGCATTACTTAAACTGCCGCCGGCAGCATCAGCGACCGCGATCAGGTTCTTAAAAACCTGATGGGTCTGTGCGGCGATATCATCGGAGACGATCTCCATGCTCTTAGGATCTAGCGGAATCTGTCCCGACAGGAAAACTAAGGGTCCAGCTTTAATCGCCTGGGAGTAGGGGCCAATTGCTGCGGGTGCCGAATCGGAATGAACTTGTTCTAGTGTAGTCATGGTGATTTTCCAGTTTATATTTAGTTGCTGCCGACGACATTCTTGATCGTCTTGCGTACCTTGCGGCTCTTCACTCGAGTTACTTTTGCGACAGCTTTGATGTGTCGTACGCGCTTCATGACGCGCGCTAAGTGAACTCGGTTATGAACATTTAGTGAGAGGTTTACGATGCTGAAGCGAGCATCTCTCTCGACGGTGGAAATTTTTTCGATGTTGGCTTCAGTTCCCGTAATTGTAGTCGCCAGCGTTGCGATAATACCGCGCTCGTTTTCTAACTCGACACGAAGCTCAACAGAGAACTCACCCTGAACATCGGGATCCCAGCGTACTGATACGCATTTTTCTGGGTTGTCTCGAACGTCGGCAATGTTATTACAGTCATCTGTGTGGATTACCATGCCGCGACCAGAACTGATATGGCCAACGATTGGGTCGCCAGGAATGGGATGGCAGCACTTGGCATAATTCATCACCATTCCTTCGGAGCCGCGTATATCGAGTGAACCTTGTTTGTCCGATTCTCTCTGTGCGTCGTCGGCAGAAATATTACTCTTTGTGGCCAGCCGTTGGGCAACCATGTAGGACATACGATTGCCTAAACCAATTTCTTCTAACAGATGATCCATGGATTTGAGTTTAGTTTGCTGCAAGATGGCATCGATATTTTCCTGTGCGATGCTGTCCAATTGATCACCGAAGCCTGCCAATGCTTTATTCAGCAGGCGCCTCCCGAGTGCGACCGATTCGGAGAGTTTCTGATTCTTCAAGTAGTGACGGATATTGCTGCGTGCCTTACCGGTGATAACGAAACTCAACCACGCTGGATTGGGCTGTGTGCCTGGTGCGGTAATAATCTCAACGGTTTGGCCGCTCTCCAGCGGCTCACTCAATGGAGCGAGGCGGCGACTAATTCGACAGGCCACGCAGGAGTTACCGACATCGGTATGGATAGCATAGGCGAAATCCACCGCTGTAGAACCGGCTGGTAATTCGAAAATTGTTCCTTTTGGTGTGAACAGATAAATCTCATCGGGGAAGAGATCGATCTTTACGTTCTCAATAAACTCTAATGAGTTGCCTGCGTTTTTCTGCATGTCCAGCAAGCCATTTACCCACTCACGAGCGCGAACATGTGGATTGCTAGGCAGATCCTCGCTCGACTTATAGAGCCAATGTGCGGCAATGCCGTTGTTCGCCATCCCTTCCATCTCTTCGGTGCGTATTTGAATCTCGATGGGCACGCCGTGCATACCGAACAGAGTAGTATGAAGAGATTGATAGCCATTTGCTTTAGGGATCGATATATAGTCTTTGAACCGACCAGGAACAGGTTTGTACAAACTGTGCACAGCACCTAGAACACGATAACAGGTATCCACTCGATCGACGACGATGCGAAATGCGTATACATCCATAATTTCTGAGAAGGATTTGCGCTTGCTTCGCATCTTCTCGTAGATGCTGTAGAGATGTTTCTCGCGTCCGACGCAGCGACCGGGCAGGCCTTCGCGCTCGAGGCAGGCGGCAATCGAAGTCTCGATCTTGGAAATAATTTCTTTTCTGTTGCCGCGGACGCTTTTCACGGCAGTCGAAATTCGGCGCGCACGCATCGGATAGAGCGCGGCGAAGCCCAGCTCCTCGAATTCGATTCGAACGATGTTCATCCCCAGCCGATTGGCGATGGGGGCATAAATATCTAGGGTTTCTCGTGCGATGCGGCGGCGTTTGTCTGGAGCAAGTACATCCAGCGTGCGCATATTGTGAAGGCGATCCGCGATCTTAACCAGGATCACACGCAGATCCTTCGCCATGGCCATCGCCATCTTCTGAAAGTTCTCTGCTTGGGCTTCGGCGCGGCTGCTAAAAGTGATTTTGTTGAGTTTGCTTACACCGTCTACGAGGTCAGCGACGGAATTGCCAAATTGCGACTTTATTGCGGTCTTGGTAATGCCGGTGTCTTCGATTACGTCGTGCAGCATAGCGGCCATCAAGCTTTGATGGTCCATGTGCATTTCGCTGAGAATGCTGGCTACTGCGAGGGGGTGAGTGACATAGGGGTCGCCACTACGACGGAACTGGCCTTCGTGGGCTTGTTCCGCATAATAATAGGCGCGACGTACGCTGTTAACTTGGTCCCTACCGAGATAACTGGTGAGATCCGAGGTTAAAGAGTCGATCGTGTCTAGTGCTGGGACCTGCAAGACTCGACTCCTTAGTTATTAGAACAGTGCTTAGGCTTCCGCGGCAGGGGGTTCGCTGTCTTCTTCAGGTGCAACTGCTTTGACAGTCTCTTCAGCTGCGGCCTCTGCGACTTTCTCTACCGCTTCAGCTGCTTCGTCAGCCAATTCTGCCAGCTCTACGCTAGGTGGCTTGGTTACCAGGATGCTGGCATCGATTAGGCCTTCGGCAATTTCTCTAAGTGCTAGTACGGTAGGCTTGTCATTATCTAGAGAAACCAGCGGGTCTTTGCCGCCCGTTTGAATCTGACGCGAGCGTTTGCTGGATACCATGACCAGTTCAAAGCGGTTATCAACGTTTTCCAAACAATCTTCTACAGTTATTCTTGCCATACCAAACCCTTAATGATCTAAATGTCTAACGGTAGCTGAGCGCCAAATACAAGCTGTATCGGGCTAGGCCATCGGAGCTCCGAGGAGCATATTTAACGAGGACAGGGATTTTACTGAATTCTGGCGCAGAATGCATACAATTCTTGAAAGCACGCGATTTCAGGATACTTAGTTATTTAGAATTACTAGCCTAGAGCAAGGCTAGCGAAGAGGGCTGCCTGATTCGTTTCCTGATATTTCATAGTCAGCCTGCATGATCTGATGATAGCGCAGAGGTCTTCCAGTGCCGTGTCGAAGTCTTCGTTAATGACAACAAAGTTGGCTTCTGCGACGTGGGAAATTTCCGCAACCGCTTCACTCATGCGATTCTCGATGGTCTCGGTATCGTCCTGAGCTCGATTGAGAAGGCGAATTTTTAGAGTTTCCAGAGAAGGCGGCAGGATAAAAATGGAGCAGGCGTTCGGGTCGAGGTTACGAACTTGAACCGCGCCCTGCCAGTCGATCTCAAGAATTACGTCGAGGCCAGCTTCTAGCTGTTCATTTACCCATAATTGCGAGGTGCCATAGTGATTGCCGTAGACCAGGGCGCTCTCAAAAAAGTTGCCCTTCCGCAGCATCTCCATAAATGCGGCTTCACCGACAAAGTGGTAGTTCACGCCACACTCTTCCCCAGGACGCTTGGCCCGGGTGGTGTGAGACACGGATACACGCAGTTGCTGCTCGCGCTCAATCAAAGCCTTAACCAGGCTGGTTTTGCCCGCACCAGAAGGTGCCGTCACTATGAATAGTGTGCCTCTAGACATTCAGCTTAATCTCCGAAACAAGGTTTAGTTCTGACATTCTCATTCGACATTCTGAATTTGTTCGCGCATCTGTTCGATCAACACCTTTAATTCCACGGCGTTGAGTGTGGTTTCGACGACGATGGATTTTGAGGAAAGTGTATTGGCCTCGCGATTCAGCTCCTGCATGAGGAAATCGAGGCGCCGCCCCTTCTGGCCCTTCGCACACAGTACGCGTTCTACTTCGTTCAGAAGAGAGTCTAGTCTATCCAGCTCTTCCTCAACATCCGCCTTCTGAGTGAGCAGAGATACTTCCTGTTCCAGGCGAGTCGGCTCGAGTTCTGCCTGCAGATCTGCCAAGCGATCGAGAATGTTCTGTTTTTGTTTCGCTAGAATTTCCGGCATCTTATTGCGAATGCTAACTACGATCTCGCGTACGGAGTCGATACGCTGCTGTATAAAGCCTTGCAGTTCTGCACCTTCGCGCTCTCTCGTTGCCACTAAGTCATCTAGTGCAGCGCTGAACAAACTAAGCGCTTGTTTCTCGATAGATGTCTTATCGAAATCTTGCTCTTCTATGACGCCGGGCCAGCGCAGCACTTCCATATTTTCGAGACTTACCGATGTGCCTGTAATCTGTTCGATCTCGATGTTTGCCTGAACCAGTTGTTGGATTAGCTTCGTATTCAGGTGGAGATCAGAAGAAAATTTTGCCTCAGACTGAAAGCGCAGCGCGCATTCCACCTTGCCGCGGGTGAGTCGTTTACGTACCGCCTCGCGCACGCCATTTTCCAACGCTCGAAGCGATTCCGGCAGGCGCACACTGGTTTCCAGATAGCGATGATTCACAGATCGAATTTCCCAGGTAAGCGAACCCCATTTCTGTTCTTGCTGCTGCCTAGAGAATGCAGTCATGCTTAATGTCATAGTCTACTATCCAAATATGAAGGCGAAACCCAATGGCAATATTTTAACCTAATCGTGTTGTAATCACAGTCTACTTTGTTGGTATGTTTTGACTCAATTCTCTCATCAGCCTTTGATTTTAATTTATCGCCACACAGGTGCGTGACTTGTGGCTCGCTATAACAACCAATATCTAGGATAATTTGCTTGCGGCAAGTCATGCGCTTACAAACATCTACTCACAGGAAAATTATGACTGAACTTATAAGGCCAAGCCTCCGAAGCGCCAATCAATTGCGCGATATCACCATCACTAGAAATTACACGAAACATGCGGAAGGCTCTGTATTAGTCGAATTCGGTGATACTAAGGTGCTATGTAATGCGAGCGTGGAAAAGTCGGTCCCTCGCTTCTTGAAGGGTAGTGGCAAGGGCTGGATAACAGCTGAATACGGCATGTTACCTCGCTCTACGAACACCCGAATGGACAGAGAGGCAGCCAGAGGCAAGCAGTCGGGTCGTAGTCTCGAGATTCAGCGATTAATCGGACGCTCCCTGCGGGCAGCTATAGACCTGACCAAGCTGGGCGAGCACACAATCAAGATCGACTGCGACGTAATACAGGCCGATGGTGGAACGAGAACTGCATCGATCACTGGCGGTTGTGTCGCAATGATGGATGCGATCAATCATATGATCGCGAATAAAATGTTGAGCACAAATCCAGCAAAGCAGCTAATCGCATCCGTGTCAGTTGGGATATTCAAGGGCCATGCTGTGCTTGATCTCGACTATGATGAGGACTCCAATGCGGAGACGGATATGAATATCGTCATGACAGAATCGGGTGGATTCATCGAAGTGCAGGGCACAGGTGAAGATGGCGATTTTAGTCATGACCAATTATTAGAGATGCTTGCGCTAGGTAAAAGCGGCATAGAAGAATTGGTAGCGAAGCAGAAGCAAGCGCTTTCATAAGCTCGCAGCAGAGTTAATTTCTTACTTACTATTGAGAACGCGAATCGACGAAATGGGGCATTGATGCAAGAATTTCAGAAAAACTTTCTAAACTTCGTGATTCAGAATGAGATTCTGCGCTTCGGAGAATTTACTCTGAAGTCTGGCCGGGTAAGCCCCTATTTTTTCAATGCAGGGCTTTTCAATACTGGCGAAAAATTGTCCTTTCTAGCCAACTGTTATGCCGATGCGATCATCGATGCAAAAATTGAGTACGATGTTTTATTCGGGCCCGCATACAAAGGCATTCCATTGGCTACAGCGACATCCATGGCATTGGCGGATAAACATAACATCAACAAGCCATACTGTTTTAATCGCAAGGAAGCGAAGGCACATGGAGAGGGCGGCTCTATCGTCGGCACGCAGTTAAGCGGAGATGTGCTAATTGTCGATGATGTTATTACGGCGGGCACGGCAGTAAGAGAAGCGGCGGAGATTATCAGCAGCAACGGCGCCCATCTAAATGGCATAGCCGTCGCCATGGATCGACAGGAGAAGGGAACAGGCAGATTATCGGCAATTCAAGAGATAGAGCAGCGTTACCAGATAAAGGTAGTTAGTATAATTAGTTTACAGGACATCGTAGACTATTTGATGGCATTCGAGAACGAGCAACTGCAGCCTTATCTAGATGCAGTCGTGGCCTATCGTGAAGAGTATGGAATATCTGCCTAGCAAGTTTGGGTGCTAGCTATACAGTGGTCTCGATTTCGGCTGTGGCTGAATAAGGCTCTAACAAATTTTTGCTGAGAAAGTCCCACTGAGTGTCCCAATTGTCCAGAGGCGAGACTTTGAATTCGCTGCGAACAAATTGCACTAACCTACCTTCAACTGATGCGAGCAACAGATTCGTGAGAATGGTTGGAGAGATAGTCGTTTTCAGGTTTTCCCGAATCTGAGCCTCACGCAACACCTGCTTAAGCTGGGCTTCCAACCTACCAAAGAATTGGGCGATGCGTTCGCGCAGCCTTTCTGTTTCTCCTGCGAGAGCATCTCCGGTCAGTAGGCGCGTCATTCCAGGATTCTTGTCGCAGAATGTGAGTAGTAAGAGGAGGATATTATGACAGCGAATTTCTGCGCTATCTTCCTCATTGATTATTCTGGTGATTCGCGCGAATAGGGTGTCCTCGATGAACTTGATGAGTCCTTCGAACATTCGCGCTTTGCTCGGAAAGTGTCTATACAGGGCGGCTTCAGAGACACCGACCTCTCTGGCGAGGGCGGCGGTTGTAATTCGCTGGCCCGGGGCTGCTTCCAGCATTCGTGCTAGCGCTTGCAGGATCTGATCTTTTCGAGAAATCTTGTTGGCTTTGTCCATCTTTTCTTATTCGCCTGGCTCGTTCTGATCCAATCCATTTTTGGATATCAAAGTACCGACTCCTTCGTCTGTAAATATCTCTAGGAGCACCGCATGCTCTACTCTTCCGTCGACAATTGTGGCGCTGGGAACACCCTTCTTAACAGCGCTCAGCGCGCACTCGACTTTCGGCAGCATCCCTGTGTGTATAGTTTTATCGGCAATAAGCGCATCAACTTGTTTAATGCTAAGGCCGGTCAGCACATTTCCCTTCTTATCTTGAACGCCAGCTATATTAGTAAGCAGGATTAGCTTCTCTGCGCCGAGAACGCTAGCGATTGCTCCGGCCACTGAATCGGCATTGATATTGTAGCTGGCTCCATTGATGTCGGTGCCGATTGGGGCGATCACAGGAATAAAATCGCTATCCTTCATCACATCGAGGATTTCAGTATTTATGCTAACCACTTCGCCAACCTGGCCAATGTCTATAGTCTCATCATCAGGCTTTGAGCCCTTACGCTTAATCTTTAGCTTCTTTGCGCGAATCAAATTTCCGTCTTTGCCGCTTATGCCTACCGCCTTGCCCTGGTTTTTGTTCAGCAATGAGACGATCTCTTTATTCACGAGGCCGCCCAATACCATTTCAACCACATCCATGGTTTGGCTATCGGTAACGCGCAGCCCATCGACAAAGCTAGACTCGATATTGAGCCTCTCCAGAAGGCTCCCAATCTGTGGGCCGCCTCCATGTACGACGATCGGATTGATTCCAACAAGCTTCATCAACACGATATCTCGCGCAAAGCTCTGCTTTAGCGCCTCGTCAACCATGGCATTCCCGCCGTACTTTACTACTACTGTGCGGCCCGTAAATTTCTGTATATAGGGCAGCGACTCGGTAAGAACCTTGGCGATATTTTTTGCATTACTTAGTGATAGTGACATGTCTTTCCATTGGGTGAGCTCGAAGACAGTGTTTGTATTCTTCACTCAAACTTCAACTGTTAGTTCTTTATAGCGTCCTAAAAATTTATTTCTAAATTCTTATCTGCGCTGAGGATTAGCGCCTTAAACCTCTCTTGGATCTCATGCATTCTTACCCGTGTGTCCGCCTCGAATCGAAGTAGCAGAGCAGGGCTGGTATTTGAGGCGCGTATTAGGCCCCATCCGTCGGTATATTCCACACGAAGCCCGTCGAGAGTAATCAGCTTCGCAGCAGGAAAACTGGCCAACTCGAGCAAGCGATCCATCAGCAAAAACTTACGCTCTTCTGGAACCTCGACTTTTATTTCTGAGGTGCTGAATCCTGTTACATACTGATTGAATACTTCGTCGCTCGATGTAGCAGACTCGCTGATTATCTTAAGCAGCCTAGCCGCGACATAAAAACCATCATCAAACCCAAACCAGTTATCTCTAATAAAGATATGTGCGGCGAACTCACCTCCAAGTATGGCATCGGTCTCCTGGATCTTTTGTTTCATGAATGAGTGACCGCTTCGGTGCATTATTGGAGACCCGCCAAATTTTTTAATTAAGACAGCTAGTTTGCTGCTGCACTTCACATCGAACACAACAGCTCGGCCCAAGTAATTTGGCAAGATAGATTGCACGAGTAGCATCAACATACGGTCGGCATCCACGAACTTGCCACGATTCGTTATGAGGCCTACTCGGTCTCCGTCGCCATCCAGCGCGATTCCGATATCTGCATTTTCCTGCAGTACGGTGGAGGCGAGCGCGACTAGGTTTTCAGGCACTGTTGGGTCGGGATGATGATTTGGAAAGCTGCCATCGATCTCGCAGAAAATTGAATGAACATTGCAGCCTAGCTCTCGAAACAATTTCGGCGCGATCTTGCCGGGTACCGCATTACCGCAGTCGATTACAATCTTTAGTGGCTTACTCAACTGAATGCGACTACAAATTTCTTCTATGTAACTACGATCCATTTCGAGCTCTGTGAATCCACCACTGCCCGTTCTTAACTGATTGTTTTCAATACGTGTTCGAATTGTCTGAATTTGATTGTCGGCGAGACTGGTTTGGTTGAATACAATTTTCAAGCCATTGTAATTAGCCGGATTATGACTGGCCGTTAGCATAACGCCGGAAGTGTAGTAGGTCGTAAAGGTTGCGTAATAGAGAAGTGGTGTTGGCACGAGACCAATACTCACTACATTACAACCACTACTTTGAATGCCTTCGATCAGTGCTATAGATAAGGAAGGGCTTGAGAGTCTGCCGTCGTATCCGACTAATAGTGATGCAATATTCTGGTCGAGAGCTTCACTGCCTATCGCCTGCCCGATTCTCTTTACACTTTGTGTAGTGAGCTGTTGGTCGGCGATGCCGCGAATGTCATAGGCTCTAAAAATTGAAGCCGGAATTAATTCGGGGCCGGCTTGTTTTTCAGCTTGCATCATGTTCGTTGCCGATAGATTTGTGGAGTAGTAGTTATGACTATCGTTCGTTCAGAGCTGTAGCGATGAGTTGCAACATGTTTCTTGCTACTACATTCTTGTTGCCTGCTTTTAGTTCGGTTTCGTTTGTCTCAGTTAAAGCTGTTACGAAAATGGAATCGCTGTTGAAGGTCTCGGTCGCGTTATTTGCGAATAGCATATCGAGATTTTTGCGCTTCAATTTATCTCTCCCGTTACTGACGATGTCATTTGTTTCGGCAGCGAAGCCTACAACAAAGGGTTTTTCTTTGAGTTGAGCAATCTCACTGATAATGTCTGGGTTCTTCACTAGTGTTAGTTGCATCTGCTCGTCAGACTTTTTAATCTTTTGCCTTTCGATCTCTAGAGGCCGATAGTCGGCCACGGCGGCAACGCCGATAAAGACGTCGCAATTTGTCATGGCTTCATGAGTCGCCCCGAGCATCTGGGCCGCACTGATTACATCGATGCGTTTGACGCTTTCAGGAGTGGGTAGATTTACTGGCCCGCTAATTAGGGTAACTTTTGCACCTGCTGCCACTGCCTCGGCAGCCAGCGCATAGGCCATCTTTCCGGAGCTGTGATTGCTTATGAATCTTACCGGGTCGATTGCCTCTCGCGTCGGCCCTCCGGTTATGACGAAATTCTTGCCTGCGAGCTCGCCTGTTTCAAACAAGCTGGCACTTAGCTCTAGCAATTGCGCAGGCTCCATCATGCGTCCTAGTCCTACATCGCCGCAGGCCTGCTCACCTTCTGCTGGGCCAAAGATATGGTATCCGCGATCAACCAGCACATTCAGGTTGGTCATCGTGCTGTCATCCGCCCACATCGCCTGATTCATCGCAGGTGCGATTGCAATCTTCGCTGATGTGGCGAGCACCATAGTGGAGAGGATGTCATCGGCTTGACCCTGGGCGATTCGAGCGATGAAATCTGCTGTAGCTGGTGCGATTAATACTAAGTCTGCCCAACGAGCTAATTCAATATGACCCATGGCCGCTTCAGCATCGCTATCTAGCAGGTCTAGATGGACGCGCTGGCCTGATAGTGCCTGCATCGTAAGCGGCGTAATGAACTCAGTTGCCGCTCGTGTCATGCCTACCCTGACCTCGGCCCCGGCTTTGATTAGCAGCCGTGTGAGTTCGGCGCATTTGTACGCGGCGATGCCGCCCGTAATGCCGAGTAAGATGCGCTTGTTAGTAAAGCTTAACATGGAGACCCAACAAATATAGGTGGTTCAAGGGATAGCTAGACTAGCAGCTAGCTTTGGGTTAATCAATTTGACGGCAAATTAACGGTTCTGCTGGGCACAGTCTATTCTTTTATTTG
>CASQMQ010000084.1 GCA_949430125.1 uncultured Pseudomonadales bacterium | reverse complement strand
GCAGGTCAAGTACGAGAATACCGATGATCAGGGCAATACAGTGGAGCCTCTGGCGAAGGAATTAATAGCGGAGTTAGAATCCCGTAAGAATGAGTTAGTGCGTCAGGCCAACTCTCTCTAGGCAGCTTTGGGGCTAGCATCTCGATATGAACGATAAAGTCGTCGATTTTCAAGCAGGTAAGGAAAGCCAGCTGCATAAGCGCAAGGAGGCGAAGCTCGATGAGATGCGCCAGGCTTTTCGCTTGGCTCGCGGTGAGGCCGATAAGGCTGTAAGCAAGAGCCCTAGTAGCAAAAAGAAGCACCGCAAATCTAAGAAATAACATCCAAAACAAGCCGTTTTAAGTCCCTGCCCCGCGCCCTGCGAAGTGGGCTAGTTATTGCTTCTCCCCCAATCCCTTGAAAAGCACTGAAATACTGGTTTCACAGAGGATTTATCGCCTTTTTTTGCGGCGTCCATTATGGTAAAGTGCGCGCCTTAAAATTAAACATTCCATTGCAAAGGGAAGAATTTCGATGTCAGGCATAACAATTTGGGTAACTACAGTTCTGTCGCTGATGGGCTTAGGGATAGCCTTTTTTTACATGAAGAAGGTAGTAAGTATTCCGCTTGATCTAGGGCTAGATCAAGAACAGTCGAAGAAGCTAATTTTTATCCACGGAGCTATTGCTGATGGAGCGATGGCCTTCTTGAAGCAGGAATACAAAGTCCTGACGATATTCATGGCGGTCTTCGCCGCTATTATCGCCATTCTGATCGACAATACTCATACCCCTGATATCCATGAGGGCGTCTATACTGCTATCGCCTTCCTGTTTGGTGGTGCGATATCAATAGCTTCCGGCTATATCGGTATGAAGGTAGCGACTCAAGGCAACGCACGAACTACGGTTTCTGCGAAGAAAGACATTTCCGCAGCGTATGATGTGGCGATTAACTCTGGCGCTGTAATGGGCTTTGCTCTTGTCGGACTCGCTACGCTTGGGCTTGTTATCATCTATGTTGTGATGAGCTGGTTGCTCGCTGACCTTGGAGCTGAGAACAATCACATCCTCATGGAAGTGATTGCAGGCTTTGGACTGGGTGGATCTACAATCGCGCTATTTGCGCGTGTTGGCGGTGGTATCTTCACTAAGGCTGCTGACGTTGGCGCTGACTTGGTAGGTAAGGTTGAGCAGGGCATACCTGAGGATGACCCACGTAACCCAGCGGTAATCGCAGACAACGTTGGTGACAACGTGGGCGATGTTGCTGGTATGGGTGCTGACCTTTTCGGTTCTTGTGCGGAAAGCACCTGTGCTGCAATGGTTATTAGTGCGGTCGTTTTTGCCGGCAATCCGGATGCATTGTTATTCCCGATCTTGATCAGTGCTGTAGGTATTCCAATAGCTCTACTCACTAAACTGATGGTCGGTGTAAAGACTGAAGACGACGTAGCGCCAGCTCTGATGAAGCTACTTATTATATCCAGCTTTATTATGGCTGTGGTCATGTACTTCTTTACTACTGCGCTAATTCCAGCTGACTTTGTGTTGAACGGTGCAGAGTATACGAATGTCGGTGTTTACTTATGCTTCTTGGCGGGCTTGGTTTCAGGGTTGGCGGTTGGCTTATTGACTGGCTACTACACATCTGAAAAATTTGCTCCTGTACAAGAAGTCGCAAAGTCCTGTGAGACTGGTGTCGCTACTAACATCATTTACGGCCTTGCGCTCGGCTATAAGAGTACTGTGCTTCCTTATATCGCCATTGCGATAAGCATCTTCATCTCTTGGGAACTTGCGGGCATGTACGGCATCGCGATCGCTTCATTGGGTATGTTGGGAAGCCTTGTGCTAACCCTGACTATCGATGCTTACGGTCCTGTTGCTGACAACGCTGGTGGTATTGCGGAGATGGTAGGTTTGGAATCAGAAGTTAGACGTAGAACTGATATCCTGGACTCTGCTGGTAATACTACTGCTGCCATTGGTAAGGGATTTGCTATCGGTGCTGCGATATTAACTTCACTTGCCTTGTTCGCGGCCTTTATTCTAACTGCGGAAGAACTGCGCGGTGAGCCGATTTCTATGAGCCTGCTAGAGCCTCTAGTATTCACTTTCCTTTTTATCGGTGCGGTTTTACCTTTCTTGTTCTCAGCTATGACTATGAAATCAGTTGGCGTAGCGGCATTCGCTATGATTGAAGAAGTACGTCATCAGTTCAAGACGATTCCAGGCATCATGGAAGGCACAGGCACTCCTGATTATGCGAAATGTGTCGCCATATCAACGCAAGCAGCGCTAAAAGAAATGATAGCGCCAGGCGTATTGATCATGGGTTCGCCTATCGTTGTGGGCTATCTGTTCGGCGTTGAAGCAGTTGCAGCCATGTTGATCGGCTCGCTAATTACTGGTGGTGTGCTGGCTATCGCCTCATCTAACAGTGGTGGAGCATGGGACAACGCGAAGAAATATATCGAAGCAGGCAACCATGGTGGAAAGGGCTCGGATGAGCACACTGCTGCTGTTGTTGGTGATACTGTTGGTGATCCGATGAAAGACACTTCGGGTCCTTCACTGAATATCCTGATCAAACTATCTGCGATTCTGAGCCTTGTGTTTGCTCCATTCTTCGTTCAATACGGCGGTATCTTGCTGTAGGAAGAGTAAAAAGTTTGAAATAAAAAGGTTTCTGAAGCCTGTGTTAAACAGTTCTCAACAAGCCTAACAAAAAACCCCGCTTATTTAAGTGGGGTTTTTTCGTTTTGACTCGTTTCTTTTGTCTAAAAATTATTATAAGTCTCTGCGAGTTTCGAAATGGAACAGGACCCATTCGTCGTATTCGAATAGTTGGTTGCTATCGAGGTCGGTCCATGAGGTGGAGATAGTCTTTACGCATTGATAGATCCGAAACGAATTAGTGTTCTCGATAATTAGGTTTCGCACAGATGGATTTAATGTGTAGTTCGATATTTCTACGAGCTTCCAGTTATCGAGCATAGTTCGATCGATACATTCATCGTCTGAGAGCAGGTCGAGATAATCGAACTCTTTATCGGCATAGCCCCCGGAAGGAACCTCTAAGTCCAGGTTGATAAGTATGGACTCAGTTGCCTCCTCGCTGCCGTGCAGTTCGATGCTGTTTAGGCGAATAGGGGTAAGGGTTTGATTGAATGCGACAAGGCGCAAGCCGTCATCGGTATTTTCTCCCCAGGCTGAGGAATAGAACGCGAATTTGATCTCAGTCTCTTCCTGCTGCTCAGCTGCTGCATAAAAAGGTAGAGCCGCAGCGCCAACGAACATGAAGAAGGAGGTAAGTGTGAGTGTTTTTTGCATGTTTTCAATTCTAGCGGTCAAGCTGCTAGGCTGTCATTCTCAATTTGCACAGATTGCAGTCTTCTCGTCAAAATTTGCTGAAGAAGTTCTTTAAATGAAGAAATTATCCGCCTAAATAAGCATAATCGGCTTGGCATGTGCTGTGGACTCCCGCATCCTTGGATTTTTCCAAGCTAATCAAAGATAATCAGCCTGCAGTTTAACTGGGCCATCTGTCTATCGATTAATGGTCGAGTGCGCAGATGACCGATGGAATAGATAGTACGCCACAGTAACCAGTCGTAACCGATGAAATAGAGGGAAGAGTTGTGAGGAGTATTGAAAAGATTAACCACATTGTATGTGTGGCTTCAGGCAAGGGTGGCGTAGGTAAGTCTACTACCGCTGTGAATCTCGCATTGGCTCTGTCCACGCTGGGCCGCAAAGTTGGCATCTTAGATGCGGATATTTATGGGCCCAGCTTGCCTTTGATGATGGGCGTTGCTGATGGCACAAGACCAAAAATCCATGATAAAAAATTCATGCTGCCGTTGTTGGCTCACGGCATTGAATGTAATTCCATGGGCTTCTTGGTCGATCAGAAAACCGCGATGGTGTGGCGGGCCCCAATGATTATTTCTGCTTTCAACCAGATGCTGAATGATACGGCTTGGTCTGAACTGGATTATTTAATCGTCGATATGCCTCCCGGTACCGGCGATATTCAACTGAGTCTCGCGCAATCCGTTAAGGTGAGTGGCGCAGTTATTGTCACGACGCCGCAGGATGTAGCATTGTCTGACGCCCGAAAGGGAATCGAAATGTTCAAGAAGGTAGACGTGCCTATATTGGGCGTTGTGGAGAACATGAGCATGCATACCTGCACTAATTGCGGGCATGAAGAGGCTATCTTTGGTACTGGTGGCGGAGACTCGCTATCGGCGGAATACGGTGTTGAGGTTATAGGTCGTTTGCCTTTGGATTTAACCATCAGAGAAACAACGGACGCAGGTAATCCTGTGGTAGCATCGAAATCGGATCACGCTGCCACTAAGGCTTATATTGAATTGGCCAAAAATGTTGAGCAGCAGTTGCTAGCGTCAGCACCCTCTAATGGCGAGGGTCCAACGATTACAATAAGCGACGATTAGTAGACGCAATAAAGTCAGCATTGAGACTTGGTGAACATAACACTAGTGGGGTATTACATTGGACGCAGTTAATGATTTTCTGATTTTCATAGACGGCTATCTAGGGAGCGCACTTTGGTTTCCAGCCTTGCTTCTCTCCACCGGTATCTTCTTTACAATCTATCTGGGGTTTCCTCAGATACGCTATTTCAAGCACGCCATCGGTATAACTACGGGCAAGTTTGATAAGGATGGAGCGCAGGGTGATACGACGCATTTCCAGGCGTTAGCAACGGCGCTATCGGGTACTGTCGGAACCGGCAATATCGGCGGCGTGGCTTTGGCTTTGCATCTAGGTGGCCCCGCGGCGTTGTTCTGGATGTGGATGACCGCATTCTTCGGAATGACTAGCAAGTTTGTAGAGGTAACTCTCTCTCACAAGTACCGCACTAAGACCGCTGATGGCACCATGGCAGGCGGCCCTATGTACTACATGGAGAAGGGTCTCAACGCGAAGTGGTTAGCGATCCTATTCGCGATTGCTACGGTGTTGAGTTCATTTGGAACTGGCAACCTGCCACAGATTAATAGCATCGCCGCTGGTCTGGAGAGCACATTCGCTCTTGAGCCTATTGTTACCGCCAGCGTACTCTCGGTATTATTGGCTCTGGTAATTATTGGCGGCATCACGCGCATCGCAAAAGTGGCAGCGACTATCGTCCCCACCATGGCAATCATCTACCTCGTGGGTGCTTTCGCTGTAATAATACCGAACATCGGGAATATCATCCCTTCTTTCGTCTCTATCTTCGCTGACGCGTTCACTGGCTCCGCGGCTGTGGGCGGCTTTCTTGGTGCCACGTTCGCCTATGCATTCGACCGAGGTGTAAACCGAGGCTTGTACTCGAATGAGGCTGGTCAGGGGTCTGCTCCTATCGCTCACGCCGCGGCTAAAACTGATGAGCCTGCCGATGAAGGCATGGTGTCCATCCTTGAGCCTTTCATCGATACGATCGTCATCTGTACGATCACCGGACTGGTGATTCTTTCATCTGGCGTATGGAAGGAAAAATTCGACAACGAGTTTCAACGCGCAGATATGAGGTTTGTAGCTGGCACCTTTGAGGAATCGAATGCAGAGGATGCGACTCAGCTGTTTTCCTACCTTAATGGAGATGAATCTAGAGCGAGTAGTTTCTCTGGTGATATTTCTCTATTGGAGGGGCGCGTCGCCGACAGCAATCAGGATTTCACGCTGTTGAATTCAAGATCCTTTGCCGAGGATGCCCTCTATTCTAGAGATGGAGAGCCTATCACCGGCGAAGTCTCTGTGTCTGAAGGCAGGCTGGATGATACTGATGTGGAGGTATCCGGCAAGTCGTTACTGCATTCTGTTCCGCTAACGACGATGGCCTATACGAAAGGCCTGTTTGGGGATTTCGGTAAATATATTGTTTCTATCGGTCTTATGCTGTTTGCGTTCTCGACCGCGATTGCCTGGTCGTATTACGGAGATCGGGCCATGACTTACTTGCTAGGGCCGAAATCGGTGCTGCCGTATCGTGTGGTATACGTAATGGGCTTCTTCTATGCAGCGCTTGCGGATACGACCATCGTGTGGAACATAGCACTTATCACGATCGTATTGATGACGGTGCCGAATCTGATAGGCATGTTGTGCATGCACAAAGAGATGAAGCAGACCGTGAAGAAGTACTGGGAAGAAACCGAGCACGGTAAGCATAAGACGTAAGGTCTAGGAATTAAGGACGCCTCATAAAAAAAGGGCGGCAGTGGTAGCACTGCCGCCCTTTTTGTTACTGCTATCTGCAAATCATTTCTAGCGAGGAATCGCCTCACCAGGCAGTCGGATATTCTCCACGATTTCCTGCACTTCGGCTGGTGGCTCCGGCGTGAATTTAGCCACGGCCAGCGCGACTGCCAAATTTGCGACTGTGCCTAGAGAGCCTATTCCTTCTGGTGAAATTCCAAAGAACCAATTATCAGCACTGTCTGCCGCTGGGTTGATAATCTTGAAGTAGATAATATAAGCCGCAGTAAAAGTAAAACCGACTACCATTCCGGCGATAGCCCCTTCTTTATTCATGCGCTTCTGGAAAATACCTAGGACGATGGCAGGAAAGAATGACGCTGCAGCAAGCCCAAACGCGAAGGCGACTACCTGTGCCACATAGGCAGGCGCATTGATCCCGTAGTATCCGGCAATCAGCACGGCCACGAAAATCGATCCGCGCGCACAGGCGAGTTCTTGTTTCTCGGTAATATTTGGCATGAAGGTTCGTTTCAGCATGTCATGCGCTACCGAGGTCGAGATGACTAAGAGTAAGCCTGCTGCCGTCGACAAAGCGGCGGCAAGCGCTCCTGCAACTACTAGGGCTATCACCCAAGCGGGTAGTTCCGCAATCTCGGGATTGGCGAGTACCATGATGTCTCTATTTACATTTAACTCGTTAGTCTGGGGATCTCCTACATATTGAATGATGCCATCGTTGTTCTTGTCATCGAAGGTGATTAGTCCGGTGCCTTCCCATTTACTGAACCATTCCGGCATTGATGCGTATTCGGCATTGCTGACTGTATTGATGAGATTGGTGCGAGCAAAGGCGGCAACTGCGGGTGCAGTCGTATAGAGGATTGCGATAAAAACCAGTGCATAACCTGCCGACTTCCGTGCATCTCTCACGCTAGGTACAGTAAAGAAACGAATGATGACGTGGGGCAATCCAGCAGTGCCGAACATCAACGCAGCGGTTATGAAGAACACGTCTTGGGTGCTGCGTTGGCCTTCTGTGTAGGTTGCAAATCCAAGTTGTTCGCTAAGACCATCGAGTCTATCTAGCAGGTAACCGCCACCGTAGGCCTCGGTGAGTTCAGAGCCGAAACCGATTTGTGGTACGGCTTGCCCGGTCATCATGATGGAGATGAATATCGCCGGGACCATGAAGGCGAAGATCAAAACGCAGTACTGCGCGACTTGAGTGTAAGTTATTCCCTTCATGCCACCGAGTACGGCGTAGAAGAACACGATCGTCATGCCGATTAGCACGCCAGTCGTGAAGTCGACTTCAAGGAAGCGAGAGAACACGATGCCGGCGCCCTGCATTTGGCCGCAAACATATACGAAGGAGACAGAGATGGCGCAGAATACGGCGATTAGTCTGGCAGTCTGAGAGTAGTAGCGATCTCCGATAAAATCTGGGACGGTAAATTTGCCGAATTTTCTCAAATAAGGGGCTAAGAGTAGGGCGAGCAATACATAGCCGCCGGTCCAGCCCATTAGGTAGAAAGTGCCATCTCTGCCAAGGAAGGAGATAAGTCCTGCCATGGAGATAAAGGACGCGGCCGACATCCAGTCTGCGGCTGTCGCCATACCATTTGCGAGTGGTGTAACTCCACCTCCAGCAACATAGAATTCCTTGGTGGAACCGGCGCGAGACCAGATAGCGATGCCAATGTAGAGAGAGAAAGATAGAAAGACGAAAAGGTAAGTCCAGGCTTGTACGCTCATTGTGATTCCTCCTGAGCCGGATTCGCGCTCTCGCTGGAAGCATCAAGATCGTACTTGCTGTCTAGCTTATCCATTGCCCGAATGTAGATAAGTATGAGGGCCACAAAGACAAATATCGAACCTTGCTGTGCGATCCAGAAGCCCAGTTTAAAGCCGCCGAATCGAATCGTATCTAGCGCATCGACAAATAGAATCCCGCAGCCGAAAGAAATAAAGAACCAGACAGACAGTAGGGAGAGTACTAAGCGGATATTAGCTTTCCAGTAGGAATTGGCGCTGGAGTCAGACATGGGCATCCTCTTCTTATTTTAGTGCTAGGGCTCTCAAGGCAGCTCGCATAGCTTATTAATTTTCAAAGATTTTATCATCTAATCGGAAGGCCGTATAGGCGCTCCTAGCCCAAGTTAAATGGTATTTTTGGGGCTTGAATCGCATCGCTGAATCTAGCTATTAATCTGTTTCTGCAGATAATTTTGTAGTTTGGTTTTGAACTTGTCACGACTCGTTTCTGCGGCGCGATTGTGTTCGCGATAGAGCTGGCGCATGGTCTGCCGGTTGAGTTGAGGATATTGTTCTAACGCTACATTGATTTCTGCATCGCCAGATTCCAATATTGCCTCGCACAATAGTTTAGCCGCGGACGGCTTCTTTTTCTTCCTTAGGTGGCCACTTTCCAAGTCGTCTATGTTTTTCATTACAGCATCGTAGTCGAGGTCGCGCATCAGCTTGCCGATGAATTGCAGCTGACGACGTCGTGCTCCATGGCTATTGGGTAGTCGATTAAATTCTTCGAGGGCAGAGATCAATACCTTATTCAGCGAGAGCTTCCGCAATACAGCAGAGCTGTAGTTGGTCAACTTCTGCCCGAGTTGTTGTAAATCGGTAGCATCTTGCTTGAGCCGTGTCTTGCTTGGTAGTTCTAACTCTGTATCAGGTTCGTATTTCATAGTTTCTATAAGTAAAAAAGTTGAGCTAAACCGAGGAACACGAAGAAACCAACTGAGTCGGTTACCGTGGTTAGTGCTACGGATCCAGCAAGGGCCGGATCGATCTTGATGCGATTTAGGAATAGTGGAAGATAGGCGCCGGCGAGAGCTGCTACTACGAGATTGATCATCATGGCCGCAGCTATTACTAAGCTCAGCGGTAAATCTCTGTACCAGGCGAAGGTGATTGCCGCGATGACAATAGCCCATGCTGCCCCGTTCAAGCCGGCCACGCCAAGTTCTCTCGCTAACAACCAGCGACTATTAGACTCACTAATGTGTCCAAGAGCTAGGCTTCGGATAACCAGCGTGAGAGTCTGTGTGCCAGCTACGCCACCCATATTGGCAACGATGGGCATGAGTACGGCGAGGTAGACAACTTGGTCTAGAGTGTCCTGAAAGAGAAAAATTACACCGGAGGCTAATACTGCCGTCATTAGATTCACGCCGAGCCAAAGGGCGCGGCGTCTCGCGGTTTTCAGAATAGGTGCAAAGCTATCGTCTTCTTCATCGAGCCCAGCCATGCCCATCAATGAGTGTTCGGCGTTGTCCCTAATGACATCTACGACGTCGTCGATAGTGATGCGGCCGACAAGCTTGCCATCTGCGTCAACAACTGGCGCTGACACCCAGTCGTATTGCTCGAATAATAACGCTACCTGAGTTGTGCCCATATCGACTGATATGGCATCGATGTCTTCGCGCATTATGTCTCTAACAGTTTTATTCGGGTCTGATACTAAAAGCCTTCGCAGCGGCAATATGCCTAAGAACTTGTCCTCACGGTCTACAACAAGAATATTGTCGGTCATCTCTGGAAGGCTTTCGTGGCGTCTTAGATAACGCAGCACGAGTTCCAGAGAGTGGCTACGGCGCACGGTAATTGTATCCGTGTTCATCAAGCCGCCTGCCGTGTCTTCATTGAAGGATAGGATGGATTCGACACGCTGCCGGTCCTGTTCGTCCATCGCTCGTAATACTTCTATAGTCACCTGGTCGGGCAGCTGCTGCAGAATGTCAGCTAGGTCGTCGGTTTCTAAACCTTCGGTAAGTTTTACGACTTGCTGGGCATCTAGTTCGCGAAGAAATTCGGACTGCAGGTCTTCGTTCAATTCCTGTAGAACCTCACCTTCGGTGTCTTTGTCGATTAACTGCCAGAGGACGTTACGTGTCTTCGGGGGAGAAGATTCGAGAAGATGGGCAATGCCAGCGTTGGGCAGCGATTTTAGAAGCTGCCGAACCTTATACAGAGAGCCACTGTCCAGCGCTTGATTGAGCTCAAGTGCGACAGTTTCTTGAGATTGAGATTCCTTGGCTTGAGACATGGTATTGCTTGGCCCTATGCTCAATTTGAGGTTCGCTAAGTGAGTGCGAGTACGGCCCAAATGGCAAGCGATAGTGGCGGACGCCGCTAGCGCCAACGCGAGATAGCACAATTCTACAGTCTAACGCTACTTAATAGAACTTAAACAAGCTTGGAAGAAGGGCTATGTCTGTGGTTTAAGACGATGCAGCGACGATAGAGAGAGCTTAGGGCTGGGTATGGATTACTATTCGGATTCGTCAAAGCAATTTTGGATCAGAGCAAGTATGGCGGACATGGCTTGCTCTTCATCTGGACCGTCTACCTCAATCGAGACTTCGGTGCCTTGAACGGCAGCGAGCATCATCAGAGAGAGAATGCTCTTTCCATCGACCATTTTTTCATGACCGATCTGGATTGCGCTCTCCATGCCACCAGTTAGTTCAACTAACTTGGCCGCGGCTCGCGCATGTAATCCGGCTTTGTTAATAATTGTAGTTGTTTCTTTTAGCATGTCTTGTCTTGAACCAAGCCGCCTAGGCTGTTGCCTTTATCAACTGAGATCGCGATGACGTATTTGCACGTTCTTGATTTTGGATGAAAAGTACCTGCGCAACTTCTCGCCTATGTATACGGAACGATGTTGGCCTCCTGTGCAGCCTACAGCAACGGTGATATAACTGCGATTATTGCTTTCATACCTTGGCAGCCATTTCTCTAAGTAAGTTTTTATGTCATCGACCATTTCCTGCACCTCATCTTGCGAATCCAGAAATTTAGCAACATCGGCATCAAGTCCAGTCAGTGATCGGAGTGCTGTGTCCCAATAAGGGTTGGGTAGGCAACGAACATCGTAGACTAAATCAGCATCGACAGGGACGCCATTCTTAAATCCGAAGGATTCGAACAGCAATGCCATATTGGTTTCGCTGCTCTCCAGCAGGCGGTTCTTCATTAGGTCTCTTAGTTGATGAAGAGACATATTGCTGGTATCGATAACAAGGTTTGCCATCATGGAAATTGATTCCAATAATGCTGATTCAATATCGATTGCTTCGCGCAGATCGGTCGATTCATTGCTTAAAGGATGTTTACGACGGCTCTCACTGAACCGCTTCAGCAGGGTT
The DNA here is from genome assembly GCA_949430125.1 of uncultured Pseudomonadales bacterium. Classification (GTDB taxonomy): domain Bacteria; phylum Pseudomonadota; class Gammaproteobacteria; order Pseudomonadales; family Pseudohongiellaceae; genus UBA9145. The sequence goes on along the minus strand of CASQMQ010000084.1, from coordinate 9,290 downwards.
TGGCTATTGGCGTCGAGGAATATTATTTCTGTGGATAATTCTCTCGCCTGTAGTTCACTGATTATTTCAGGGGCTTGTTGTAAGTCGGCGGAGATATTACGCGCGTCGATACTGACTGCGATATCGGAAAGGTGGGTATCGCCATTGCTGATGCGATCCGCGAGGGCTGGGAGTAAGCTAGCGGGTAGATTGTCTATGCAGTAGTAGCCCCGATCTTCGAGGATATGCAGTACTGTGCTTTTTCCAGAGCCCGACCTGCCGCTGATTATAGTTAGCTTCATTAAAGTTAACCCGTTTTGGGTAAAGTGCTGAATTGCTGAGGAGCCTCAGCCGAATGCAGAGGCCCTCAGCAGGTAATCGCGATATTGTACAAGTCCTCGCTATCGTGAGTATGTCGTATAGTGAAGCAAAAATCCTCATCATTAAATAAGGTTGCTAGCCCGGCGAGAGCGCGTACGTGTTCATCGTTCTTTTCATGGGGAACTAGCAAGACGAACAGAATATCCACGGGTTTGTTGTCTAAAGAGTCAAAGTCGACAGGCTGATCTAGGGTGAATAATGCCCCAATAATATTTTCGCAGGGAGCGAGGCGGCAATGAGGAATTGCTATGCCATTTCCCAGGCCAGTTGTACCAAGCCGTTCGCGAGCCATTAGCGCATCAAATACTTCGGTAGCCTCCAGCGAGTCATTATTTCCTGAAATGATCTCGCTAACCTTGGCTAGGACTCTCTTCTTACTAACGCCCTCAATTCGGCAGTGGCAGCGTTCAAGGCTGAGTATGTCTTCCAATTGCATTGCTATACGTTCTCTGGTTCTTGGTAATTGGTGATGCTGCTTTGGTTTGGGTAGACTTCTGGTTAGGCACTTTAGCTTGCCAGTCGTTTGCGCTCGTTAGAAGGAGGGATAGCGAGAGACTCTCGATATTTGGCAATAGTGCGTCTAGCCACATTGATGCCCTTCTCTTCTAGTAGGTTGGTTATCTTGCTATCACTCAGCGGCTTTTTGGTGTTCTCTGCAGCGACTAGCTTACGTATTATCGCTCGAATTGCCGTGGAGGAGCACTCGCCGCCACCTTCGGTGGAAACGTGGCTCGAGAAGAAGTATTTCAACTCGAAGATACCTCTGGGGGTGTGCATGTATTTCTGAGTAGTGACGCGCGAAATTGTTGATTCGTGCATGCTAACTGTTTCGGCGATATCGTGGAGCACTAACGGTTTCATCGCCTCTTCGCCATACTCGAGGAAACCCTTTTGGTGTTCGACTATGCGTGTAGAGACCTTCATCAATGTTTCGTTGCGACTCTGCAGGCTTTTAATGAACCACTTGGCCTCCTGCAAATTGTTACGCAAGTAATTATTATCGTTACTGGTGTCAGCCCGCTTTATGAGAGAGGCATAACCGCTGTTGATGCGTATTTTTGGCGCTGTTTCGGGATTTAGCTCGACTTTCCATTTTCCCGAAGTGCTGTCCTTGCTCACAATTACGTCTGGTACGACATAGCTAGTCGAAGGCGGGCAGATGCTCGATCCTGGTCTAGGATTCAAGCTCTCTACAATGGTAATTGCCTCGCTTAACTCGGCTTCTTTAAGCTTCGTTCGTCGCATAAGCTGCGCGTAGTCACGATTGCCGAGAAGATCTATGTGCTCGCTGATCACAAGCTTGGCATTTCTAACGGCTTTCTCATCCTCTGGGGAATCGATCTGCGCTAAGTTGTAGCATCAGGCATTCGGAAAGGTTTCTATAACCGACGCCAATAGGATCGAACTGCTGGATGCGATGGAGAACGGCGACTATCTCGTCTATTTCTATTTCTAAGTCGCTATCGAAGCCGCTATGTATTGATTCGAGATCGACTGTGAGCATGCCGTTGCTATCGATTGCATCGATAATTGCGAGCGCAATCGAAGTGTCCTGTTCGGACATATGAGTTAGATTGAGCTGCCACAGAAGATGGTCTTGCAATGTGCCTTCGGCGCTGGTCCTAGACTCGAAATCAGTGGAGTCTCCATCGAAGGAGCTCGATTGTGACGACGTGCCTGGGTAGATGTCATCCCAATGCGTATCAACGCCAAGGTCGTTGGGGATATCATTTTGCCAGTCGTTGTCGTCGCTATTTAATTCGGCGTTGTCTCTGGGAGTAGTGTTAGGTTCAGCTTCTGTGGCTGCTTTCGGATCTGTGGTTGTAGAGCTATCAGCCGGGGTTAGGATGTCATCGTCTTCGCTATTTTCGATTAGCTCCAACATCGGGTTGGATTCTAGCGCTTGGTGAATTTCTTGCTGAAGGTCGAGTGTTGAGAGTTGCAGAAGTCGAATAGCTTGCTGCAGCTGAGGAGTCATGGTCAGTTGCTGACCGAGCTTGAGCTGAAGCGAAAGTTTCATGAGGAATGCATCTTAAGACCAAGTGGAGAAATTAGTAATACTCTTGGAGCCGGCTAACTAACAACAGACTGGCTCGAGTATAGCAAGATTCATGCCTGCTTTGCATAGCCTTTTCGGTAAGTATTTACGGCGCGTTTTTTGTTGGTTTAATTTGAGTTTTTGGAAATGAATTTAAAGTATTCTGAGGGAGCTTGTTTTGACACAAATAGCTAAATTTGAAACTGATCGCCTAGATAAACTTCTCTAACTTTTTCATTAGAAAGGATGGCCGCGGCATTTCCTTCGGCGATGATTTGCCCTTCGCTCACGATGTAAGCCTTCTCGCAAATGTCTAAGGTCTCGCGAACATTATGATCAGTGAGGAGTATGCCGATGTTACGAGCCTTGAGCTGCTGAATAATCTGTTTGATAGCGCTCACGGAAATTGGGTCCACTCCGGCGAATGGTTCGTCTAACAAGATAAACTTTGGATCGGTAGCTAACGTTCGCGCAATCTCTGTTCTTCTGCGCTCGCCGCCAGACAGGCTCACGCCCTTGTTGTGCCGAATATGTTGTATGTTGAATTCTTCAAGTAGCGATTCCAGCTTGCTTCGCTTCTCGGCGCTACTAAGGTCTTTGCGCGTTTCTAAAATAGCAAAAATATTATCTTCAACGCTCAGCGTACGAAAGATGGAGGAGTCTTGTGGAAGATAGGCGAGGCCATGGCTAGCTCGTTGATGCATGGGGGCATCGGTGATGTCATCATTCTCAAGAAGTACCTTACCGTTATCGGCAGTGACTAGTCCTACAATCATATAGAAGCAGGTGGTCTTGCCCGCTCCGTTGGGGCCTAACAGTCCTACTATTTCACCCTGTTGTATAGAAATTGAGACATCGCGCACGACTTCTCTTTTTTTATAGCTTTTGGCAAGGTTTTGGGCTTCTAGCATATTATTATCAATTCGAGGTGTTAAATTCGCCGCTGCAAGGGCCTTGTGAATCGCGCATGAGGTCTAGCTCAGCGATGTAAGTGATCGCGCTGCACTTAAAGTTAGAGGTAGGCGATTCGATGATAGCCTCCCCAACGAGTTCTACCACAGTAGTGCCATCGCCTTCGTCAGGGTAGAACGTGATGCTGTTGCTGGAGCCCTTCACCGCTTCATCACTAGAATCGAGCTGCTGCTGATAGTACACAGGAGTTCCAACTACAGTAACCTTGCTAACTTCTCCGCTGCTCATGATGGTTTCGATTGTGGCCGTGTCCCCGCGGATCTCCATAGTGCCTCGAGTAATTATGACGTTGTCAGACATCTCCATTAAGCGGATATCGCCTATTATGCTCATACGCGAACCGCCATTTGCACTTACCAGTAATTCCTGGTCCTTGTCGGCCTCTAGGGAGAAAGAACCCGAAATAGACAGGCAGGCAAGGGTGATGATCAATGTCATCATCGATGGGGAGGCGCCTCTAATTTGTCGCTTTTTCATACCGGCCTCTAATTTCACGCAGGAAGGTGATTTCGTCAGTTCTGAGCTTAGCTATCATTCCTATAGACGATAGTTGAAGCGCAGAGGTTACAACTGACACAGGCTGATCAGTTTCTAAGATCTCTGACTCCGGGTTCAGCGTTAGGAATTCGGTGGACATCAGTATTTTATTGCCGAACTTATCGAGACTGTAGACTTGAACATCACCGAGTAGTTCTATCTTCTCGAGTGTTCCGTCGGCGGTCGTTTCGGCGGCGGAAATTCTGCCCGAGTTTGCTACGATGTTCCAGCGCGAATCGCCATCTTGATACAGGCGAATAAAAGGCTTCTCAAGCTCAGTGCTGTCATCATTGTAGTGAACTTGGCGCTCTGCCTGTAGCGTGTAGTTTATATTGCCTTGCGAATCGTAAAGTATTGTATTGATGCCTTCGGAATAGGCACTGAAGTCTAGGCTTGAGCTGGTGATAGGAGCGTCCGCTTCATTGCGCAAGGTATCAAACGAATTTATGCCGACGAACAGGGCTGTCGCGATTACTCCTGGAACAATGATGAGGCCTATCCTTTGCATAATATGTTCGCGCTTTGGAATTGGTTGTAAGTAGTTGAAGCATAACACGAATTTTTTGCTTTGGTGGTCCAAATCGTCGGACGAGTCATTGGGCTCTAGCGCTGAGAAAAGTCTAGTGACTGGCTTGTGCGTTTAAGATGAAATCGGTAATTTCCCTGACAGCACCTTCGCCGCCACAGCGTGTGGTGATCGCGTTTACCGCCCCTTTTACATCGGGGTGAGCGCCAGGAACTGAGAAGCTTAATCCAACGGCTTGTAGGACTGGCAGGTCAGGCAGATCATCTCCTGCATAAGCAATAGCGTGTGCTTCAATTCCTTTATTAGTAATTATTTCTTTGAGGACATCGATTTTATCTTCGCGGCCCTGATAAAGGATATCTATGCCCAGATCGGCGGCGCGCTTAGTAACGATATTTGATTCTCGTCCAGTGATAATTCCGACAGGTATGCCGGCTAGCATCAGCATTTTTATGCCATGGCCATCTAGACTATGGAAGGCTTTGCTTTCCTCGCCAGAATTGGAGAAATAGAGCCTGCCATCAGTTAGGATGCCATCAACATCGAGTAGCAGTAGTCTGACCTTGCTGGCAGATTCGATCGCCTGTTCTTCACTGTTACTAAAAATCATGGAATCCATCCAGGCTAAACTACGTTCGACTGGAGTAGGTCATGCATTTTCAGCATGCCCTCTACCGGTTGAGACTTGCTCTTAACGATGAGCACATACACACTCGACTCTTGCATTATCCTAGCGGCTTCCGCTGCAAGGGCATTGGCGTCAATGTATTTAAAACTTGTCGACATAACTTCGTCGATGATGATTGCTTGTATATTCTTGCCGGAATCTATCGTGCGTCGTAAATCTCCATCAGAGAAAACGCCAAGAAGATTTCCACTTTCGCCTATTATGGTTGTTAGACCAAAGCCTTTGCTGCTCATTTCAAGTAGTGCTTCAGGCAGAGATGTACCGGTCATGACTTTCGGAATAGCATCGCCAGAGTGCATAACATCTCGTACTTTTACCAAAAGGCGCCTGCCAAGATTTCCACCTGGATGAGAGATGGCAAAGTCATCACGGGTAAAGCCGCGTGCTTCGAGCAAGGCCATTGCTAATGCGTCACCAAGTACTAGTGCGGCGGTAGTGCTCGATGTTGGAGCTAGTCCGAGCGGGCAGGCTTCCTCATCCACTGCCGCATCGAGATTCGCCGATGCGGCAGTGGCTAATTCAGATTGCTTATCGCCTGTTAGACTGACTAGGGGAATGCCTTTGCGCTTCAGTACCGGGAGCAGTGATAATATTTCCCCGGTGGTGCCCGAATTGGATATCGCGAGTACAACATCGTGGGCAGTTATCATGCCTATATCGCCGTGACTCGCCTCGGCTGGGTGTACGTACATGGCTGTCGTACCGGTACTGGCAAGCGTGGCGGCTATTTTCTTGCCAATATGACCAGATTTGCCCATGCCGATCACAACTACGCGTCCTTCGCAGGCCAGCATAATCTCGCAGGCCTTTACGAAGTCAGCATCGATACGATTGAGCAGTTCACTGACGGCTCGACTCTCTATCTCTATAGTTCTAAGAGCGCTGGAAATGAGGGGGGAATCGGAGTTCATAGTGATCAGATAATACCTTAGGCGAGTGTGTCAGACTACTATGGAGAGAGTCTGTTTAAATTTGGTAAAGCATGACGCTAAACCAGCCAAGATAGAGCGACATGAAAACGGCGCCATTGAATCGGCTGATCATCTTACCCTTTTTGACGCCTGTATAGCAGAAGTAGGCCAACATGAGAGTAAGTATTAGCACGCCAGTAAAGTCTCGATAGAGGAGGGCGGGCTCGATCGCACCTGCTGCAAACAAACCTGGAAAAGGAAGTACTGCGAGCAAATTTAGAATGTTCGATCCAACAATATTGCCAATCGCAAGGTCATGATGTCCTTTCAAAACGCAGGTCACCGATGCGGCCAATTCGGGAAGACTCGTGCCGAGAGCGACGACGGTAAGGCCGATGATTGCCGCAGAGACGCCAAGCGACTCGGCGATAGATGTGGCGGCTGCCACTAGTGCCTCTGCACTTAATACTAAGAGTGCGAGTCCTAATACCATGTAGGCAGCAGCTTGCAGGCTATTTACTTCGCCGGTATTTTCGTCGTTGAGATCCGCTGGCGATCCTGTCTTAACTTTCTTGCGGAATAACCTATAGCCAAAATAGATGGTAATGGCTACGAAGACCACAGCATCGAATACGCCAAGGAAGAGGTCTAAAAACAAAATACCAGTAACAAAGGTGACGAGAAGCAACGCTGGAATTTCTTTGCTGACTAGCGACTCAGGTGGTTTAAGGGGGCTAATCATTGCGGCAACGCCGAGAGCCACTCCGATATTGAAAAGGTTGGAGCCCAGCGCATTGCCGACTGCCAATTCGGGTTTGTCATTGAGTGCAGAAACAGCGGAAGAAAAAATCTCTGGGGCCGACGTGCCAAAAGCAACGATAGTAAGGCCGATCATCAATGGGGAAACCCCAAAGTGTCGCGCGAGGACTGACGCGCCAAACACAAACTTGTCCGCTCCCCAGATTAGACCAACAAATCCGAGAACGATGATGACCGTGTCGAGGAACATATACGAAGTATTCTTAATGCCGAGAAGAAGCGGCCAATTAGAAGATTCTTTGGAGAGCTTTGCAAGTAATAATTTATTGAGCTGCTCATTTCATGTAAACTGCGCAACTGCTCTATAGAGGTTCAGTCCGCATTCAGCTCATTATTTGTATTTTGGCGCTGTAGGTATCCCTTAGCGGGTTCCAGGACCTAACTTCGAGTAACAATTAAGGATAAGCAAATGAAATCATTGAATAAATTCGTAGTGGCGCTTGCTTTTGTGGGAATGTTGCCAGTGCTCAGCTATAGCCAACAATACACGGCTGTGGAAACTGCTGAAATTGGAGTAATGAACCTATTGAGTACGGTTCAGGAGTCTCGGGGACTATTTCTTACTGATCGAGATAGCTACTTTGGGGCAATTGAGGAAGTGCTTAATTCAATAGTAGATTTTAATGCTGTCGCGATGGTGGTTATGAACCGCTATGCCGAATCCGCAAGCGACGCTCAAAAGGATCGTTTTGCCGATATATTAAGGGCAACGTTGACGCGTTTTTACGGCGCCTCCTTGGTTTCCTACGAGGGGCAAGAATTAGCCTTCCTTCCATCAAATAATGCAGATGCCGATCCGCGTGCCGATACCATAGTGCGTATGGAGCTGCGTGGCGGTGATGCGAATCTAGAGCTGCAGTATCAAATGTTTCTTAACGAAAACGAAGAGTGGAAACTTAAGAACCTAAGCTTGGTTGGCATCAATTTGGGTAGGCAGTATTTTACTCAGTTTTCAGCGTTGATGAGTCAGAATGACGATGATATCGATGCCGTGCTAGACAACTGGAAATAAGTCGGAGTATTAGATTGGACGCTAGTCAGATTACCACTGAGCTTAATGCAGAGCTTTCCGATTGTCAGGTGACCGTTGAAGGCGGCGATGGCAAATATCTTGTAACAGTCATAGGTGATGTGTTCGAAGGATTGAATGCCGTAAAACGGCAACAAACCATCTACAAAATTTTGAACGAGCACATAACCAGTGGAGCTATTCACGCAGTCACTATGAGTTTGACGACTGTGACCGAAAGTCAGGCCTCCTGAATACACATTCTTCCCGCCGAGAAAATTAATGGATAAATTACTAATCAAGGGAGGCGTAAGCCTTCAGGGCGAGATTCGAATTGCAGGCGCAAAGAATTCCGCTCTGCCTATTCTGGCTTCTACTCTCCTTACTCACGAAACGGTGCAGGTTTGTAATTTACCGCATTTGTTCGATATCACCACGATGATCGAGTTGCTCGGGTGTATGGGCGTGGAGCCTGTAATCGACGAGAAATTGAATGTCGAAGTGAATAGCAGCACGATCAAACACTTTAGTGCGCCGTATGAGCTGGTTAAGACGATGCGGGCATCGATCTTGGTATTGGGTCCATTATTAGCGCGCTATGGCGAGGCAGAAGTTGCCCTGCCTGGCGGTTGTGCGATCGGCAGCCGGCCTGTGAATCTACATATTTCTGCGTTGCAGGCGATGGGTGCAGACATTGTGGTCGAGGACGGCTATATCAAAGCCTCTGTCGATGGAAGGCTGAAGGGCGCTCATATTTTTATGGATATTGTAACCGTAACGGGAACAGAGAATGTCATGATGGCAGCTACTCTGGCTGATGGGGTGACCATTATCGAGAACGCAGCGCGCGAGCCTGAGGTTGTAGACCTAGCCGACTGTTTAGTGAAGATGGGCGCGATTATATCGGGGCAGGGCAGTGATACTATTACTATTACAGGCGTGCAAGAACTCTTCGGTTGTAGCTACTCAGTGATGCCGGATCGAATCGAGACGGGCACTTATTTAATTGCTGCAGCAGCAACGCGCGGGCATATTAAGGTTAAAGATACGCGGCCTGATATTCTGGAAGCGGTGCTTAGCAAATTGGAACAGGCCGGTGCCGACATTAAGGTGGGCGATAACTGGATCGAATTGAACATGCATGGCAAACGTCCTAAGTCTGTATCCCTGCGCACAGCTCCTTATCCTGCTTTCCCCACGGATATGCAGGCACAATTTACTGCACTTAATGCGATAGCAGATGGTACGGGCTCGATCACGGAAACTGTTTTCGAGAATCGCTTCATGCACGTTCACGAAATGAACCGCATGGGCGCCGATATAGCAGTAGAAGGAAATACCGTTATAGTAAAAGGTGTGGATACATTAAAAGGTGCGCCGGTAATGGCAACAGATCTGAGAGCTTCGGCGAGTCTAATCATCGCTGGGCT
>CASQMQ010000083.1 GCA_949430125.1 uncultured Pseudomonadales bacterium | reverse complement strand
CTCTGTTCGATAGATCAACAAATCCGTATCCACCCGGTTCAACTGTTAAACCGTTTCTTGGCTTGGGCGGTCTTCATCATGGCCTCGTCGATTATGAGTTTGCGATTGAGGACCCAGGTTATTTTCGATTACCAGGAGTGAGTTATCGTTGGGGCGACTATACGTTGAGAAGCGCGATCGGTGGTGGTCATGGGCACACGAATCTACAGAAAGCCATTTATCAATCTTGTGATACCTTTTTCTATGATCTGGGGTACCGGATGGGTATTGATACCATGCATGGCTTCATGTCGCAGTTCGGGTTTGGAGAAAATTTCGCGGTCGATATTAATTACGCTAGAACTGGTGTGTTGCCCTCTCGTGAGTGGAAGCGAGCGACTAGAGGCGAGCCATGGTATCCAGGGGACACGATAAACTCCTCTATCGGTCAGGGATATATGTGGGCGACTCCACTACAACTCGCTACGGCAGCCTCGATCATGGCGAACAAGGGTAAAGTTATACAGCCGCGTATGTTGAAGGCCATTGATGGGGAGCCTTACGAGCCCGAGATTCTAGACCCAGTGAGTGATGTCGTAGTAAACGATCCTGACTATTGGCGCTATATCGAGGAGTCGATGTCGATGGTAGTACATCGCGCTTATAATGATGTATTTCGCGAATACGGAACCGCATATGAAGCGATAGCTATGGAAGACCGGGAGATGCCTTATAGAATGGCTGGCAAATCCGGCTCGGCCCAAGTGGTCGGTATCAGTCAGGAAATTTTACAGAGTGATGATATTCAAGTCTCTGATCCGAATAAGGATCATGCCTTGTTCATATCCTACGCGCCGGCAGAAAATCCAAACATAAAGCCGCAGATTGCGATTGCCGTCTTTGTCGAAAATGGTGAGCACGGAAGTAGCGTGGCGGGTCCTATTGCTAAGGCCGTAACAGACGCCTACCTCTTAGACATTCTACAAATCGATTTCGCTGCGCTGGATTCTGCTGGCGACGAATTATTTGCACTGGTCGATGAGTAGCCAAGACTTCATACGTCAGTCCGGCGGCCTCGGTACTAAGTCCAGATACAGTAAATCTATCTGGCGAACGATTCATATCGATCCTCCTCTTCTCGTTGGCATTACGCTGCTCTGCGGCTTTGGCTTGCTCGTGCTGTTCAGTGCAAGTGGAGGGGATGTTCCCGTGGTGCAAAGACAGGCGCTTACTATGGTCGTCGGTCTGGTGGTCATGTTTATCGTCGCGCAATTCAATGTGCACTTCTTTCAGACAGTGGGCGCCGACACTGTATGCGGCTGGTCTGGGATTACTCGGGCTGGTGTTGGTCGTTGGAGTGGAGGCAAATGGCGCAAAGAGTTGGTTAGATTTGCCTGGTCTGCCTAGCTTTCAGCCTTCAGAGTTGATGAAATTTGTAGTGCCTATGTTGATGGCATGGTATCTCGCGAGCCGTCCGCTTCCACCAAGGTTCAAACATCTGTTTTGGTCTGCAGTAATGATACTGGTGCCGGCAGCGCTGATTATTATTCAGAACGACACCGGCACGGCGATCATGGTTACCATGTCGGGTATCTTCGTCGTATTACTCGCGGGCATACGTTGGCGTATCGTAATTGCCGGATTTATATGCATTACTGCTCGCCTCACCAGCGTGGTTTATCTTCCTCGCACAGGAGCATCAGAAGAATAGAATACTGACGTTCTTCAATCCTTATCGAGACCCCACAGGTGCCGGCTACAATATTATTCAATCGCAAATCGCCATTGGATCGGGTGGTATCTATGGGAAGGGCTATGGCGGCGGTGCTCAGTCGCACCTGGATTTCATACCGGAGAGCAATACCGATTTTATCCTCGCCGTACTGGCTGAGGAATTTGGCTTACTAGGTGTCTTGTTTCTCATCTGCATGTACCTATTCGTGCTCGTGCGCGGTTGTTATATCGCCTATGCAGCGAACGACACGTTTAGTCGTCTCCTGGCTGGCAGCATAACTCTAACGTTCTTCTTCTACGTGTTCGTCAATATGGCTATGGTGTCGGGATTGTTGCCCGTGATCGGTCTGCCATTGCCGTTTATGAGCCGTGGGGGTACCTCGGTCGTCACGCTTTTTATCGGATTCGGTCTGCTAATGTCGATTCAAACCCACGGGCATAACCGTTCAGCCTAAATTATTGAATTTTAATGATTTTATTTGATTTTATTGTTTGAAAATTAGATTCGATCGCTGTTTCTGCTCCATACCACCGTTAAAATCCTTTGATGCCGTTAAAAGTATTTTCAGATTGGACGTTATTCTTGAGGTGCCCTTGGTTTTTCTGATGCTGCGCTGGATGCGCATCAAAGAAGAAATTGTCAAACTCAAGTTTAGAGCTACGTTAATACGGAAATTTACATGATCATGAACGATGCGGTGCTGAGAATTTCGATAGTTTCACCGATTTTAGTGGCTATGATGGCCTGTAGCTCAGCGCCCGCGCCAGAGCAAACTCCTGAGTCACCGAACGCCGGTCGCTACAGTATCTCGCAGGATCGAGCGCCGACTCGAATTGTCGATCTCGCCTCAATTCCAGAGGTTATTCCAGAGCCACTAAATCGCACCGGAGCAGGAAATCGTAGCCCTTATACGGTATTGGGTAAGAGTTACGAAGTGATGCCAACCGAGGTGGGCTATAACGAACGTGGAGTGGCCTCTTGGTATGGCGAGAAATTTCATGGACACAAGACCTCGAACGGTGAAGTGTTTGATATGTTTCTAGCATCGGCAGCGCATAAGTCTCTGCCCATACCTAGTTTCTTGCGCGTCACGAATTTGGATAACAATAGAAGTATTGTGGTCAGAGTTAATGACAGAGGCCCCTTCCATGGTGATCGCGTTATTGACTTATCTTATGCTGCTGCCGTAAAACTCGGTTACGCGGACAGAGGCACCGCTCGCGTACAGCTGGAATCCATAATAGCAACTGGCACCTTTGGCGATCGTGTTGTAAGGGCCGCAAATTCTGGGGGGAATGAGACACTGCGCGTCAATTCTACCGACAGCAAATATTTGCAGGTAGGAGCTTTTTCAGATCTAAGCGCTGCGCAAGAAGTCACGAGCAAGGTAGAAGAAATTACTAGCCTGCCTGTTTTTATTTGGACAGTGAATACTTCGAGCAACAAAATTTTACATCGAGTTAGAGTCGGCCCAATTTCTGATCCTGGTCAAATCCAACGAGTTAGCGAAAGTGTTGTTGCCGCTAACTTGGGAAGCCCGTACACTGTCACTGAATAGCGCAGCAGCACGCACTATCACCGAGTAACAGCCACGGCCAGTTTCATCAATTGATTCGTCATTTCACTACTCATTACACTCAAACGAGACGGATTTTTATGTCATTTTTTTCTATTTCATTACGCCCGATTTCTTCACGCTCAAAAGACTCTGCGACGCAAAAGAGAGGGCTCTCGTGGCTCATGGCGGTGGTCATGTTTGCGAGTAATCTTTCCTTTGCTGCGCCCGCCATTATTCCAAGGCCGCCAGAGATAGCTGGAACTAGCTATATTTTGATAGATGCAAAGACCGGGCACATACTCATTGAAGAGAATGCCGATGAAGCGTTGCCGCCGGCGAGCCTTACAAAAATAATGACCGCCTACGTTGCTACCGAAGAGATTCTCAATGGCAATCTAGCGTTGACTGATGAAGTGCATATCAGCGAGAAAGCCTGGCGTATGGAAGGCTCCAAAATGTTTATCGGCGTAGACACAATGGTCGAAGTGGAAGACCTGCTTCGCGGCATCATTATTCAATCTGGAAATGATGCTAGTGTGGCTCTCGCAGAGCATATTGCCGGAAGCGAAGAAGCCTTCGCGGACATGATGAATCAATACGCTGAAGTGCTTGGGTTATCGCAAAGCTTCTTCATGAACGTTAGCGGACTGGACACCGAGCTTTACTACAATACGATGTCAGCTCGTGATTTAGCCGTTCTTGCGCAGGCCACTATAAGCAAGCATGCTCAGTTCTATCCTCTATATGCTGAACGAGAATTTACCTATAACGGTATTCGTCAGTCGAATCGAAATTCCCTGCTATTCCGCGATCGTAATGTCGATGGAATGAAAACGGGTTGGACCGATGCGGCGGGTTACTGCCTCGTTGCCTCAGCTGAGCGTGACGGCATGCGACTGATCTCTGTGGTGATGGGCACAGCTAGTGAAGAAGCCCGCGCAATAGAGACGCAGAAACTACTTACCTATGGTTTTCGTTACTACGAGACACACAAACTGTATGACTCGAATCAGGTGCTGACTAATGTACCGATTTTTTCTGGCGAACAGAATTCTGTGGACCTGGGAATAGAGGATGAGGTTTATATCACTATTCCAAGAGGTCAGGCAGGGGCAATGACTGCCACAGTTGATGTTGATGAAGTGATTCGTGCGCCACTCAGGGATAGACAGATCATGGGTGAGGTTCGGGTAGTTCTGGATAATAATATTCTCTATCAGGGTAATGTGGTTTCCATGCAGGCTGTGGAGCAGGGTGGTTTTCTTAAGCGATTCGTCGACTGGATAACTCTTTTGTTCAGTAGTATGTTTTCGGGATAGGGTGATGTCGAAAGAGTTGCATCCAAATACCGAAATCGATCCCCCCAAAATTGAATTTCCCTGCCTCTATCCAATCAAAATTATTGGCGTGGCTAGTACTGAATTTCAGGCCGAGGTTGTTACGGTCGTAGAAAGACATGCGGGGAAAATCTCTTCGGACTTAATCGAGTTGCAGGTAAGCAAAAAAAACACCTATGTCTCGGTTAGAATTACTATAGCCGCAACCGGCGTCGATCAATTGCAGAATCTATTCGACGAGCTGAAGACTCTCGAAAGTGTGAAGATGGTCTTGTAAGGTGATACTCACCAGCTATAAGTATTTTAACGCAAAATCGAATGCAGTTGAGGGGCAAACTCATCATCCGCTAATCGTCCGTAGATTGGGATTGCAGGAGTATGAACCAATCTGGAAATCGATGCGTTATTTGGTTGAGCAAGCCAATGCTGCTCGCGGTGACGAAATCTGGCTGCTGAGCCACAAACCAGTCTTTACACAAGGTCTGGCAGGCAAATCGAAGCACATCCTAAATCCAGCTGAAATTCCTGTCGTACAGATAGACCGTGGTGGTCAGGTTACATATCATGGACCCGGTCAGCTAGTGGTTTATCTGTTGTTGAATGTTGGTCGACGTAACATGAATGTTCGTGATCTGGTTGACCTTATCGAGCAGGCAATCATCAAGACTCTTGGGGAATTTGGTATAGCGGCGAACAATAAAGCCAAAGCTCCCGGTGTGTACGTGAATGATGCTAAAATTGCCGCCTTGGGTCTGCGGATACGCAAGGGTTGGAGCTATCACGGTATGAGCCTAAATGTGCAGATGAATCTAGAGCCATTCTCGCGTATCAATCCATGTGGCTATGAGAACCTCGCCGTCACGCAGGTCGCCGACCATGTTTCTGCAAGCGATACGCTCATGCTGAAGGTGAGCAAGGCGCTCAGTAACAAATTGCTGAGAGAGTTAGGTTATTTTGAATATTACGAACCCAGCTGATTGAGGTACTGGTCTAATGTCTGAAAGAAAGCGCAGAAATACTTTAATAGAGGGAGAGAAGCTTCGAGGAGCGGATAAGGTGCGTCGGATTCCTGTAAAGGTCATCCCCACCATAGAGCTCCTTACTAAACCCGCTTGGATTCGTGTAAAGATTCCCGCATCGCCGAAGATCAACCACATTAAACAAAAGCTAAGAGAGCACAAGCTTGCGTCAGTCTGTGAGGAGGCATCCTGTCCGAACCTAGGAGAATGCTTTAGCAACGGGACCGCCACATTCATGATTATGGGGGAAATTTGTACGCGTCGCTGCCCATTCTGCGATGTGGCTCACGGAAAACCAAATCCTCTGAATGAGGATGAGCCAACTGAGCTTGCTTCTGCCATCAGCGAAATGGGCTTAAACTACGTGGTGATAACGTCCGTGGACCGCGATGATTTGAAAGATAGCGGGGCGCAACATTTTGCAAACTGCATAAGCGAAACGCGTAGATTGAATCCAAACATCCAAGTAGAAGTTCTGGTGCCAGATTTTCGCGGCAGGATGGATATCGCCCTAGATATTCTTGAGGACAGCCCACCGGATGTGTTTAATCACAATCTGGAGACGGTGCCTAGATTATATAAGAAAGCCCGACCGGGTGCCGACTATGCCTGGTCCTTAGAATTACTGAAGAGGTACAAAGGGCTCAGGCCTGCGGTTACGACTAAGTCGGGACTGATGCTAGGACTGGGCGAGACCCTAGATGAAGTAAAACAGGTAATGGATGATCTGTTCGCACACAACATCGACATGGTGACTCTGGGGCAGTATCTACAACCATCGAAGGAGCATCTCAAAGTAGAACGTTTCGTGCACCCTGATGAATTCGGCGAGCTACGTCTCTATGGCGAGAAGCTGGGATTTAAGCATGTCGCGAGCGGGCCTTTAGTAAGATCTTCTTATCACGCTGATAAGCAGGCCCAGGGCGAAAAAGTTTGAGGGTACCCAAGCGCTAACACCCTTTTTGAATTGGGGTTACAGCAGTGATGAATACCACATTAAGAAAAATTATCGTTTCTATCTCTGCGCTTCTTATCGCTGCGACGATGTTGGTTTTTATCGCTCAGAATCCCGCCCGAATTGGCAGCGAGCCACTGTTGATTCGAGCCGCGTTATTGTCCATAACCATAGTGGCGGCGTTAATCGCAGCCTATCCTTTCAGTCCGCTTTTTCCTGAAAAGCCGGAGATTTATGCGGCGACTATTTGCATTTCTGTGCTAATTCCCGTGCTCGCCTACTATTTTATTTTGCTGCCTAATCAAGCAGGGTCGGGCCTAATTGGGGAGCAGATTAGCAACGAGCTCATTACAGATAGCTCTAGTAATGGAATTATCGAGGTGGGTTTTAGCTATCCGATCTATACGCCGTCATTGCGGGTGGAAAATCTCGAGCTATTTACCAAACAGGTGAATGTGTTCCTGAGAATGACAGATGGCGATGGCGAAGTAGTGTTATATCGAGCCGTAAGAAAGCGAATTCCTGGCTCTAGCCTCAGCGTCGAGTCAACCGTACATGGTATGTTGAATGAATCTGCAGGCTATGAATTTATTCCGCTGGAGATTCCTCCGATGAGCAGTGTTACCACGCGTGTCGCATTTATCATGAGTAATATTGAAAATGGTTTTACTTTTACTGATGCGTTAGATAGTGCTTCGCAAGCGCAATTTGAATTGCGCGACCCAGAAAATGGAAGTTTGTTATTAGATTTCCCGCTCACGAGAATTTAGCTGCAGCCGCTTTAACCCGCCGTCAACCATTTGTATACGTTATGTCATCTCAACAAAAATTCTAATTACTCTAACTTTGGTTTTCGAGTGCAGCTCGATTGTAAAGAGGCAGGCATTCTGATTTGGCGTGATTCCCAGGGTCAGGCTGGTTTGTTCTACCTTTTCTCTTTGTCGCTGTATAGAAAGCGCTGCGAATAGCACAGCGGTTAAAGAAAAAGCGATTCGCTAGGAGGATGCATCGGTCGAAGCTTAACCCTAAACGGCTATTGGCTAATTGATAGAAACTGAATCCGCTTAGATCCAATAATTAGTAGTAAGGGCAAAGCGATAGTCGCATTGACGACCAGCAATGCTGTCACTATTAGATTCAAATCGAGTAACAATAGACATGGCACAAGAAATATCAGTCGTACTATTTCTAGGGTTAGTGCGAACTCTTTTCCTTCTAGCCAGGCTCCTGCAACGAAGAATGAGAAGAAAAGATAGATCACTGCCAAGCTTACTAGCGAATAACTAAGCGATGCAGCGCCCAGAAGCACGGCAAGGCTAAGAACGACAGTGAAGAGAAATTGGACACAGGTATAGACTAGACTGAAGGACGATATTGCTGGGTCGAATCGAGAGGTTAGGTCGACAGGCTCGATGCCGAGTTTGCAATGGCTCTGCTTATCCTCAGCACGCCAGCCTGGTGGTTTGAACAAGAGTTTTAGTTTATTGGCTATTCCAGGCATTGATCCTAGGTCCAGGATGAGTCTCCAATATACGTGCACGTTGGCCCAGATTGGATTCCAGCTATTGAGCGGTTTGCGCAGGCCGAACACCGCAGGTTCTTTTTCAAGCTCTTCCTGAAAGCTGCCGAATATTCTATCCCACAGAATGAACACGCCTCCGTAGTTCCTGTCTACATAGATTTTATTTCGAGCATGATGAACACGGTGATGCGATGGGGTAACGAATAACCATTCGATCAGGCCGAGCTTCGGCACGTGCTCGGTATGAACCCAGAATTGATAGATCAAGTTCAAGCTCACCACCGTGAAAAGGATTTCCGCTGGAAAGCCTAGGAAAAAGAAGGGGAGGTAGAAAGCGAAGCCATAGAAATCTATGCTGGTCTGCCGCAGCGCAGTGCTCAGATTGTAATCTTCGCTCTGGTGGTGTGCGACGTGAGAGCCCCAGAATAGAGACACCTCGTGTCCGAAGCGATGTTTCCAGTAGTAGGCGAAATCGTAGAATATGAAACAGCTAATCCAGACCCATAGAGCGTCATCCGCTAGCTGTACGAGCTGGTATCTAGCCACAACGATTTCATAGATTGAACCGGAAAAACCCAGAATTACAAGGCTTTGCAGGCGGCTTAGGCTGCCCATGGAGATGCTGTTGATGCTGTCATTGAGGCGATAGGTATTGTTTCCACGGAGCAAGCCGTAGGCCAATTCGATAAAAATCAGCAGGAAAAAAAACGGAATCGCAATCAGTATGAGGTCCATGAAGTTGAGTCTACCTCAGAACAAAGGTAATTATTAAATGGATAGCCACAAATCGAGAAAAACACGTTATTATTCGCAGTCACATACCTTGGTAACAAAACTTTTAGGAGATCGGTCGTTATGAATAGAATCCTTTTGTGCATCACTGCGATAAGCATCTTGATAAGCAGTTCCGCACTATTCGCACAAGGCATTCAACAGACGAAGGGTTCGTACCAAGATAAATTCCGTCAATTAGACGAAGTCCTGCCGACTCCAAATGTTTACAGGAATGCATCCGGCCAACCTGGTCATCAGTATTGGCAGCAAGAAGTTGACTACGAAATAGACGTCGCTCTCGACGAAGAGTCGCAGCGAATTTCGGGTACTGAGACTATACGCTACCAGAATAATTCTCCAGATACACTGGGTTATCTTTGGCTGCAGTTAGATCAGAACCGCTTCCGTAGCGATTCAATGGGAAATATGAGCTCTACATTTAATGGTAGCAGCCCAAATTCTGACTCTCCTGCACGCATCAGTTTAGGCCAGCTGCGTTCTCTCCAATATAACGAAGACGCCGACCTAGGTTACGAAATAAACTCAGTTCGCGACAGTTCGGGAAATGATCTTCCACATACAATAGTCGGTACACTCATGCGTATCGATCTCGCGCGTGCGCTGAATTCTGGTCAGGATGTTGAATTTGAAATCGACTATGCCTATAACGTGGTCAATGGTGATGTGCTTCGACCTCGTGGTGGATACGAATATTTTCCCGACGATGAGAATGAAGGCGGCAATTATTTGTTCGCGATTTCACAGTGGTTCCCGCGCCTTGTTGCGTACACCGACTACGAAGGTTGGACCAATAAAGAATTTCTGGGCGGGGGTGAGTTCACATTAGAGTTTGGCGACTATGAAGTTTCGCTTACTGTGCCTTCGGATCATATTGTTGCAGCTACCGGCGAGTTGCAGAACGCAAACCAAGTTCTAACAAAGGAGCAACGCGACCGTCTGCAAGAGGCTGAGACTGCGGATAGACCCGTTTACATCGTTACCCCCAGAAGAAGCCCTTGAAAATGAGAGCGAAGGAGTAGATGAGACTAAGACTTGGCGATTCGCCGCACAGAATGTACGTGATTTTGCTTGGGGCTCATCAAGAAAATTTATTTGGGACGCGAAGGGGCATCACCAAGAAGGCGCTGATCAGGAACTGGTTATGGCCATGTCCTATTATCCGAAAGAGGGTGGGACGCTCTGGTCGGATTTATCCACCGAAGTCGTTATTCATACCCTCGAAGTCTATAGCCGCTTCTCTTTCGATTTCCCTTATCCGACGGCAATCTCTTTGAACGCTGGTTTTCTCGGCGGTATGGAATATCCAATGATTACCTTTAATGGTCCACGCACGACGCTGCAGGACGATGGGTCTCGAACCTACTCCTTGGCTGAGAAGCGTTTCCTAATTGGTGTCGTCATTCACGAGGTAGGGCACTTTTACTTCCCAATGATCGTTAACTCAGATGAACGCCAATGGACCTGGATGGACGAGGGCATCAATAGCTACCTCGATTCGGTTGCCGGTCGCGAATGGGATGCGGAGATACCTTGGGGAGTAGAGCCTAGGTATATCGTTGACTACATGGTTTCGCAGACTCAGGTTCCGATCATGACTCAGTCAGATAGCGTGCTGCGTCTGGGCCCGAATGCCTATTCCAAACCAGCGACGGCGATCAATATCTTGCGCGAAACCATTATGGGTCGCGAGCTTTTTGATTTCGCCTTCAAAGAATATTCGCTCCAATGGGAATTTAAGCGTCCCACACCGGCAGACTTTTTTCGGACGATGGAAGAGGCGTCTGGTATCGATCTGGATTGGTTCTGGCGTGGTTGGTTCTACACTACAGATCATGTAGATATCTCTCTTAATAGAGTCTATGAGATGCGTATGGATACTGAGAATCCAGATATTGATTATGCACGTCAGCGCGAGACTGAGAAGGCATTGCCCCCTTCGCTGTATATTCAACGAAATCGTGAAGAGGGAAGGCAGACTTGGGTCGAGCGTAATACCGATGTCCGTGACTTCTACGATGACAATGACCAGTTTACTGTCACGAACAAGGAGCGAAACTCTTACAATAGCTTCCTAGAAGGCCTCGAAGATTGGGAGCGCGAAGTTCTTGATAGGGCTGTCTCAGAAGATCTGAACTACTACATCCTCGAGCTTTCAAATGAGGGTGGCCTTGTCATGCCGGTAATCTTGGAGATGGAGTATGTCGATGGTAGTACCGAAGAAATGCGACTACCCGCTGAGATATGGCGCAAAAATGCGACGCAGGTAAAGAAGCTGATTGTGAGTCAAAACGAATTGCTTAGCGTTGCGATCGACCCAATGCAGGAAACAGCCGATGCAGACATAGAGAATAACTACTATCCACGGCGAATCATCCCCTCGCGCATCGAGAGTTTTAAGTCCGAAGGTGGTGGTAGCTTAATCGGAAGAGATGTCATGCAAGATATCAAGACAGAACTGAAGACCGATGAAGATGATGAGCAGGACAACTAGTCTAAGCACTATATTATTGCGAGGCAGGCCACGAACGGCCCTCCTCGCGCCGCTAACTCTCCTATGCTGCCTTATGCCTGGTCTGAGTGCTGCCCATGAGCAGAAGACAGCTGTGACACGCATTCTATTCAACGAGAGCACTGGCAATATCGAAGTCATGCATCGCTTTTTCATACACGACGCCGAGCATGCTGCAGGTGTTGTATTTGGTGAAGCACAGAATTTAATGGAATCGGCTGACTCGCGAAAATTTTTCAGTAACTATGTGATAAATCGATTCGCTATTGCAGCCGAGGATTCAGGAGGCGAGACTACCCAGTTGAATCTGGAGTATGTAGGTGAGGAGATCGAGGGCCAATTTCTTTGGGTCTACCAGGAGGCAAAGCAATTGAAGGATTTAAGCGCGCTGTCTGTGGTTCATGTTGCTTTAAGAGATATTTGGCCAGATCAAGCCAATCTGGTGAATGTGGAGAAGGATGGACAGATTTACTCTTTGTCCTTCGCCGATTCTGTTGAGTCACTACGCGTAGAGCTCTGACAACTAGCTGTATCGCTCACTCCTGCTCTGGTTTTTCTCCCAGCCCCTCGTAGTCCGCTATAGCAAGCCCCGCTGCCACGCTAGTGAATGGATCATGCTCGATTACCTTGCCTGGGAATCGGGCTTCCAAGATGCGTTTCACCGCGGGTATGAGCGAAGAGCCGCCGGTTCGGATCACAAGGTCGACATCACTGCTTTTTAATTCGACGCGTTGTAATACGTCAGATATTGATTGACTGAACTTATCG
>CASQMQ010000082.1 GCA_949430125.1 uncultured Pseudomonadales bacterium | reverse complement strand
ATACTCGAACAAGAGCAAATACTTTTGGTACAAGGCAGCGCCTTCAATATCGAAGACACGCAGCATCTGCGCCTGGTTTTTCTTCCACGAGTAGATGAACTGGAGCCCGCCGTAGCAGGTATTGCAAGAGTGCTTGAGAAATACCGCCAATAGCTATTCAAAACGAAAGCCAAGAACGGTTAGTTGCTGCTGCTGAAATAAAGAATAGGTATCCCTTCTAAGAGGCCTGCTTATAAACTCTCGCCTGGTCAAAAGCTTCTGCCGAAACGTATCGAACGCTTCGGTTCCCACCCCGTCGCTCAACGCCCGTTTAAACTGTTCACTCAGTTCGTCTAAGGGAAGCGCTGTTAGCAAGGTGCTCCACTGCGCCGATTCCCCAGGCGCATCCTCTACAACGAGAACACCAGGATTTTCATTGCCAGCCTCTTCCTCAATTGCAGCGCCAAGCCTGAAATATCTTTCGAATTCCAGAGCTAGAATCTTCGTCGCGTTCGATTTTGCCTCCGCACTATAACCCGCAATATGTGGTGTAGCTATATCCACACACTGAGCTAGAGACGATTCGATAGCGGGCTCATTCTCCCAGACATCGAATACAGTCATAATATCTTCACGTATCAAAAGTAGTGACTTAAGAGCTAATTCATCTACTACGCCTCCTCGACACGCGTTGATCAGGATCGCGTTTTTTGTTAGGGCAGTCAGCTCTGCATCGCCTATCAGATTTAGTGTCGAATGCACACCAGCGCTCGTGAGCGGTACATGCAGAGAAACTACATCACATTCGAGCACCTCATCCAACGAATAGTACTTACGATTTCCCTGAACTGCTGCCACCAGAAAGGGATCATAGCAACGAACTTCAACCCCTAATTCCTCCAGCTTAGTTGCGAACAAACCACCGACCGCGCCAGCGCCAACAATACCTACTCTACTACCAGAAAGTGAGAACCCTCTATGCAATGTAGCGAAAGCTAGAGCTGTAAAGCAGTAGTCAACTACCGCGTTCGCATTGCTACCCTTCGCATCTACGAAATGAATGCCAGCATCGCGGAGATAAGCGGTATCGACATGATCGATACCGCTTGTGCCAGTGCCGACAAAACGAACCTTTGTTCCGCCTATAAGAGATTCATCAATAGAGGTAATAGAACGAACAAGAAGCGCATCCGCATCGATAAGATCTTCCTGACTCACACTACGACCATCAAAGAAATGAAGTTCGCCATGGCGACTAAAATTAGCCTGAACAGCCAGAATATTCTTATCTGCAAAAATCTTCATATTAATATCACAGGAACCAGGCTATTAGTTTGAGAATTGTTCGGCAACGGAAAGAAGATAAGCACTGTCGTTTTTTGTAAATTTGTATTTCGAAAGAAATTCATCGAATGAAGAAAAATCGATATCCGCCACTTCTAGCGAACTAGGTACAGCGTGTGCGAACCCCTCATGTAAGTCACTGGCATTGCAGATAATAGTAGCAAGCTCGCGACTTAATCTTGCCTCAGCCTGATGCGCCTCTAGCTTCAGCGCCAAGCTGGCTGCTCCGCGCAGGGAGAGATCCGCTACCGCATCAAGGTTTTCATAAATACCATCCATGCTTACAAAGTTTTGTAGCAATTCCTTGGCTTTGACTGGACCCACCCCAGGAACTCCTGTGATGCAATCAACCGCATCGCCTACGAGGCCTAAATAGTCGGCAAATTGCTCAGGATTTACTCCGAATTCTTCCTTGATGTCAGCCCTGTAACGCCTTCGATTCCCGCTGTAGTCCCACATATAGTCTTTGTCTGTTTTCAGCAACTGAGAAAGGTCTTTATCTCGAGTCACAATACACAAGGCTGGATCTCCCGGCAGCAAATCTGACATTCTGACAGAAAGCGTACCGATAATATCGTCGGCCTCATACTTCTTACTTGCATACGATGCCATACCAAGAATGGAACAAATCTCGCGACAACCTTTTAATTGCATTGCAAGATTTTCGTCCGGCAACTCCCTATTAGATTTGTAGTTCGGGCAAAGACCGTGTCGAAAACCACTAAAAAGACTCTCATCTAGCGCCACTGCAATTCGATTGGGTTTTACGCGCCTAAGAAACTGCAATAAGAATTGGGTAAAACCGTACACGGCACTTAGATCGCTGCCATCAACATCGAAGCACTCAACATGGGGAGAAAAATGCGATTGGAATATGTAGATTGAACCATCTATTAGGTAGTAAGTACCATTCTGTGCCGTCATCGCAAGCACACTCTAATCAGGGCCATGATGTGTGCAAACATCACTATGGTTCAGCCTTACGAATTAGATACACGAAACTACCGTCTTCTTCCGCCGATTCCAGAAGCTCATGCCCGAGAAAATGACAAAACTTAGGCACATCGCGGCTAGTTGAAGGGTCAGTAGCAACTAGCTTCAGTAGCTTCCCAGCGTCAATATCACGGATTTTATTATGCAGAAGCATCACCGGTTCTGGACAGAACAAACCCGAGGCATCTAATGTCAAGGGCACGTTCAGACCCTGCTCTTCGTTATCTGATTGATCTTTTGAATTTGACATAACTTCTCTTCGCTGTCTTACCTATTAGCGCTGTGAAATTACTTGTAAATCACAACTCTGACTTTCCTGATCAAACGTGACTACAATCTCGCCACGCTGTAGTTGATTCATTACCTGTTGCACCTTCTTCTCAAGACTAGTTTCATGAACTCCATAATCAGTGCCCTCACGACTTATGAACTCTTCGATAATCGCCGTTAGTGTTTCAACTGCTAGTTCTTGGAAAGGAATATTCATAGTTTTTTACTAAACAAGCTCAATAAAATTTAGCTCATTTGAGTCTGAGGAAACTGTTTGTAGCTCTGCGAAAGGAAAATTATTCGTATCGGCTAACTGCGACAACGAAACGTTAGCGATGCTGGTAAATATGGTCTCGACGCGCCCTGGATGACTCTTATTCCACTGCTGCAGCATCCCCTTGATTGCCTGTCGTTGCATATTGTCCTGCGTACCGCAGAGATTGCAGGGAATGATCGGAAAATCACTAAGCTGAGCGTAGCGAGAAATTTCTTTTTCCTTACAATAAGCCAGAGGACGAATAACAATGTTCCTCTTATCATCGCTCAGCAGCTTCGGCGGCATCGCTTTTAACTTGCCACCATAGAACATATTTAAAAAAAGCGTTTCCACAATATCATCTCGATGGTGGCCTAGCGCTATCTTCGTTGCGCCAATAGACTGCGCATGGTTGTAGAGTATCCCTCTGCGCAGTCGTGAGCAAAGACCACAGTAAGTCTTACCCTGTTTAACTTTATCGGTAACGATAGAGTAAGTGTCTTTCTCAATTATTGTGTAGTCAACACCAAGGTTATCAAGATAGGCAGGAAGAACATGCTCCGGAAAATCTGGCTGCTTCTGGTCTAGATTTACAGCGTGTAGCTTGAACTCAATAGGCGCATGCTTCTGCAGACTTAACAGGATGTCCAACATCGCATAAGAATCTTTCCCGCCAGAAAGGCAGACCATTACCAAGTCGCCCTCTTCGATCATATTGTAATCAGAGATCGCACGTCCAACATCTCGGCGCAGATTCTTTCGTGAGCGGTTCAGCAAGGAGTTCTTTCCGCGGCCGAAGTGTTTTGCTGCTGGCTCGCTATTGGCAGGAGGATCTATACTGCTTAAGGATGACTCAGTAGGCATAAGATCTAAACTCTCTCTAGCACCGTAGAAATACCCTGACCCAAGCCAATACACATGGTCGCCAGTCCCAGTGTTGAATCGTTGTCTTCCATATTGTTTAACAAGGTAGTAGTGATACGTGTACCCGAGCATCCCAGCGGATGACCTAGAGCGATAGCCCCACCCTTCAAGTTTACCTTTGACTCAACTACGTCTGTCAGCTTCAAGTCTTTGATAACTGGCAATGATTGCGCGGCAAAAGCCTCATTGAGCTCAACACAGTCGATGTCCTCTATCGAGAGCCCAGCCTTCTTAAGCGCCTTCTGCGTGGCTGGAACTGGACCATAGCCCATTATTGACGGGTCTACGCCTGCATAAGCTATCGATCGCACCTTCGCTCTGATATTCAGGTTTAGCGATTGAGCCTTCTCGGCGCTCATCAGCAACATCGCAGACGCGCCATCTGATATCTGCGAGGAAGTACCAGCGGTTACCGTGCCGTTAGCAGGATCGAAGATTGCTCGTAACTGCGCCAAGCCTTCTGCTGTAGTGTCTGGCCTGATGGTTTCATCATGTTCTAGTAAAATCTTTATTCCACGCGCGTCATGCCCTTCGATGGCTACGATCTCATTTGCAAAACCACCTTCTAGGCGAGCCTTCTGGGCTAACGCATGAGATCGAACAGCAAATTCATCTTGCTGTTCGCGACTGATACCGTGCATTTTAGATAATACCTCCGCTGTTACTCCCATCATCCAAGATGCTTTCGCGATATACTTCGAAGCCTTAGGGTTTAAGTCTATGCCATGCACCATTCCAACGTGTCCCATGTGTTCCACACCACCGACGATAAACTGATCACCGTTATTACTCTGAATCGCCATCGCAGCTGTATGCAGCGCCGACATAGAGGAACCGCAAAGTCTATTTACTGTTTGCGCACAAGTAGAGTGTGGCAAGACGGACATTAGTGCCGCATTTCTCGCTATATTCCAACCTTGCTCTAGAGTTTGATTAACACAGCCCCAAATCACATCTTCAACTTCTTCTGGCGACACTCCTGCATTTCTCTCGAAAAGTGCATTAATTAATCGTGCTGACAATTCTTCCGCACGCACATTACGATACGCACCACCCTTGGATTTAGCCATTGGTGTTCTTATTCCATCTACGATTACGGCGTCTCTGGCATTTAATTTCATGTTACCTCCTAACAGCTTGTATAAGGCATGCTTAGGTATTGCTTAGCTGATGCCAAAGTTCTGGTTTGTTACTTATAAAATGTTTCGTTTGTTGAGGCCATAGCGCGCAGTTTCTCAGTGGGGTGATAGAGCTCACCCAATTCTGCATACTTATCAGCGATAGCGCAAAATTCGGTCAGACCCAAGCTATCCACATAGCGCAGAGCTCCTCCACGAAATGGCGGAAACCCAATGCCTAGCACCAATCCCATGTCAGCTTCAATCGCCGTACTAACGATTCCATCTTCTAAGCAGCGGATTGTCTCCATACACAAGGCAACCATCATTCGCTGCACGATTTCCTCGTCTTCAAATTCTTTGCTAGCAGACGCCATCGAAGCCGCGAGCTTCTCAGTTGCCGGGTTCGGAAGCTTCTTCGGCTTACCTCTCTTATCGTTCTCATAGCGATAGAAACCACTGCCTGATTTCTGCCCAAGATCCTTTTGCTCAAATAATTTGTCTATCAATGTATCAATGTCCAACTTCATGCGGTCAAACCCTGCCGCCATTACAGCCTGCGCATGAACCGCCGTATCCAAACCAATAACATCTAGCAGATAGGCAGGCCCCATCGGCCAGCCGAATCGCTCCATAGTCTTATCAATCTGCTTGTAGTTGGCACCATCGTCAATCAGTCGGGAAAAAGCACCGAAGTACGGGAATAAAATACGATTAACTAAAAAGCCCGGACAGTTGTTAACCACTATAGGCACTTTCCCCATCTTTTTCGCATAGGTTACTGTAGTCGCTATCGTCTCATCACTGCTCTTCGCTCCGCGAATCACTTCCACCAGAGGCATCACTGGTACTGGATTAAAAAAATGCATACCGCAGAAATTTTCCGGACGCTTTAATACGGTTGCCAACTCATCTACCGAAATAGTGGAAGTATTGGTCGCGATGATCGCGTCCTCTCGAACTAACGATTCGAGTTCCGCTAGTACAGATTGTTTGATCTTAGGGTTTTCAACTACGGCCTCAACGACAATATCGACCTCCTCGATGCTGTCATAGCTCAACGTTGGCTCGATGCTGGAGAGGATACTGAACATCTTATTGCCGTCTATGCGCCCCTTCGCCACCTGCTTATCCAGCTGCTTTCGCGCTTCCGCTATGCCGAGATCCACACCCTCTTGGGCTATGTCCTTCATTATAATAGGCGTGCCCTTTAAAGCAGACTGGTAAGCGATTCCACCGCCCATAATGCCGGCGCCCAGCACCGCCGCCTTCGATATTGATTTTGCGCAAGCTTGTTGTTTCCTCGCTAGGCCACCGAGGAATTGATCGTTAAGAAACATCTGCACAAGGTTAGCCGCAACTTCAGTTGTCGCCAGTTTAATAAAGCCCTGGTGCTCCACTTCCAAAGCGCCAGCACGATCCATCATCGCAGCTTCCTGCATCACCATTACCGCAGTAATAGGAGCCGGATAATTCGGCCCTGCAGCAGCGGCAACCATGCCCTTAGCTGTCTCAAATGCGACGTTCATTTCTATGGGGGTGAGTGTGAGAGAGGAAGTCTTTTGTATGCGAATTTTTTTATGGTCTAGTTTGCCATCATTACACTGCTGAATAATCTTTTCGGCCGCCTCGATGAGTATCGCCTCACCCACAATTGCGTCGAGCGCGCCTTCAGAGAAGGCCTGTTTCGCCTTAATGTGCGACCCGCTACTAATCCATTGGTTTGCATTATCTGCTCCTATCATGCGCGGCAATCTTACGGTACCGCCGAAACCTGGCAGTATGCCTAGCTTAACCTCAGGGAAGCCTACACTCGCAGATTCTGTGGCGACACGGTAGTCCGCGGATAATGCCAATTCGAAACCTCCACCGAGCGCGATGCCATTGATAGCTGCAACGGAGGGGAATGGCAGATCTTCTAGATCAGAGAAGATCTTATTCACGTCGACAAGCCACGAATGCACCTGCTGCTTACCCTCGGCAAACTTTGAGGTAAATTCAGTAATATCAGCACCAACTATAAAAGTCTTTTTAGCACTTGATAGCACAAGCCCCGGCACCTTGGCTTTTTGCAGCGCGGATATGGCTTGCTGCAATTCACGCAGAGTTTCTTGATCAAATTTGTTTACAGATGAGCCTTCCAGGTCGAACACCAGGTTGGCAATGCCAGAAGGCAATACATCAACGCTTAGCGCCTTGCCTGAGTAGATCATATTAAGCTCCAAGTTAGAGTGAACCGGCAGTGGCTCATAGCCGGCCATTATAACCCTGCTAGCCCCATATAAGAAGTCATCAACTTTACGACCAGATAAGATGGAATTGAGTTATTATTGCACTATGATTAAACAGTTAAAGCTATTCCAAATAGCAAAGAAAATCCTGAATCTACCTGCCTATTTGCTAGGCATCAGCGCTATGTTATTCGCGAACAGTCTCTCGGTGGCGGCGCAGAGCGCTGTCATCTTGCTCTACCACCACGTCGCTGAGGATACTCCTCCCTCGACGTCTATTTCTCCTGCTAAATTCGATGCGCACCTGGCTTATTTGAGAGACAACGATTTCAACGTCATCGCACTGGATCAAATGATAGGCAGTCTGCGCTCCGGTCAATCGCTGCCCGAGAAATCTGTGGTGATAACCTTCGATGACGGATACAGCTCCATCTTTGATGAAGCATTTCCCTTGCTTCAAACCTACGGCTATCCTTTTACGTTATTCCTAAGCACCGAACCTATAGACAATGGCTTGAGCGACTATATGACTTGGGATCAGGTCAGGCAGATGAGCGCCGCCGGTGTGATCATCGCTAACCACATGGTCGATCACCCCTATATGCTTGAGATAGGAAATGATGAATCTCATAGTCAGTGGCTCGCGAGGCTGAGCGAGAATTTATTGAAGGCAGAGCAAAGAATTAAAGCCCAGACTGGGCAATCTCATCGCTATCTCGCCTACCCCTATGGCGAGTACAACCCTGCTATAAAGTCACTCTTGGAGGAGCTCGATTTTGTCGGACTAGCACAAAATTCTGGCGCCGTCGGTCCTGAATCAGACTTTCTTGCCCTACCTCGATTTCCGCTTGCTAGCATCTATGCAAATTTGGATACAGCGAGCACGAAGTTCTCTACCCTGCCGTTTTCGGTAACTCAAGTGCAACCCGATTCTCCTGTAACGTCAACTAGGAATCCGTCGGCAATACTTAAATTCGAGAGTGGGGACTACAACCTCAGCCAGATTGGCTGTTTCGCGAACAGCAAACCTATACCGATGAGTTGGATAGACAAAGAGCAAGGCGTACTGGAATTGATTCCCGAACAGAGCTACTCAGGAAGACGCTGGCGTTATATCTGCACCGCTGCTGATCCTAACTCGAACCGCTACTACTGGCATTCTGTGCAGTGGATAAATTTGGACTGAAGCCGCCCGCTTTCGCGAATCAGTTTTCCATCCAGCGGCGATCTCTTTGACGTAAATCATTCTGCTGAATCATGGTCTGCACTTCGTCAATGTAGTTCTCGCCACGTTGTGAGTATCTGCCCAGCTCTTGAACTAACAAAAACGGATCTAGGCGCTGGCCTAGCTGCCTAAGTCGCGCTCGCTCCTGACGAAAACCAATATACAGGGGATGAGAATTGATGTTTAAAAAATAGCTTTCGATGGCATCCTCGATAGTGTCGAAGCGTTTCACCTCATGAGTCGCACCCTCTACGCGCCTATTCGGGACGATCCCGCAGCCTTCTACGAAGCACCATTGACCGAAAACGTTATTACCCTCTAGAGCGAATCTGGAGGTACCCCATGCCGACTCATTGGCAGCCTGCGCTAAAACTATGGATGCAGGAATCACATCTACCCTCAGTAGTAATTCGTTCACAAGAACCCGATCAGCCGTCGTATTAGTATCCACGTTGTAGGCAATCGCTAAATCAACCAACCAGTCTCTTTCACGTCTGGATAGGGGGGCGCCTGAGTCAGCGATATCAGCATAACTAAGCAACTGAAGGCGCAGATCGCTGACACTTCCGTTTTCATAACGCACATAACCTTGCAGGAAATCAAAAAATTGCTGTTTCTTTGCCTCAATATTTGAGATAGATGCGAAGTCTGGAAAGACGACTATCGGTTTGGATGTCACTGAAATCTCAGCAGTCGATTCGTAGGTGGGGGCGAGTTTCGTTACGGCAAACGTCAAGGCAAATAGAGCTACTGAGACTGCTCCAGCAAAGGCAAGTTCTAGCTTACGCTTTTGCTGCGAAATCTCACTATCTGACAGCATCGAAACTCCCTAGTCATGGTTGCTACGTGAACATCTATCTGGAGCGCTAATTATTAACTTAATAAAAAATACTTGAAGTGACACGAGTCACACAAGACTTTCACCGAATTTCTAGCTCAGAACAACAAATTCCAACAATTGTTTTTGGCTCATTCTCTAGGGAGCCTTAGCTGTCGAATACAGGCCACTGAATTCTCAGCAGATATCAATTACTTGCAATTAAAGTCCGTAGCAAATTGGCGCGACTCTGTAAGCATTAACGCCAGGGCTAGCATTTTTGTCCTCCTTTGTTTGTCTTATTTTGTTCCTCCTGCACAGTCTGGGGAGGTTGGCGAAGAACCCTGGCGTTGCTCCCATTCCTGTTCTGTATATAGATGCATGGCTAAGGCGTGCACACCCTCGGCCAGCTCGTTCTGTAGTAACTTATAGACTGCCTGATGTCTGCGCACCAAATTCAAATCTGCGAATGTGGCAGAAACAGCAGTGATATTAAAGTGAGACTCAGTCGCTGGCCCACCATGCATGTGACTCTCGTTTGCCACCTCTAACGTGGACGGCTGCAATGCCTCCGACAACTTTGCTTGAATCGTATCTTGTATCGACATTGCTAACATCACTCCCTAAATAGCCGGTAAGGCCAATTCTATTTATATTCAGTATAACTCAATTACAGTCGATAAATTGAGTGGTCATGTCCACCTAGCCTCGTTACACTATCGCCCTATGGAGCCACAAAATGGCAATTTCTTGGTATCCCGGACATATGCACAAAGCCAGCAAAGAGCTGGTGAAGATAATGCACCAAACGGACGCGGTGATCGAAGTCCTAGATGCACGCATCCCCGAATCAAGCTGCAATCCCCTGCTCGCGAATATTCGTGAAGGGCGACCCTGCATCCGCATCCTGAACAAATCCGACCTCGCCGATGACAAAGTTACACAGGCCTGGGCCACGCACTTCTCTAAACTCGATAATAGCGCCTGCCTCATCAACGGAAAGGGTGCGCAGATCAGCCGAGCAGACATCGTAAAAACCGCAAAGAGACTCATCAAGCATACCGACGAGACGGTGTTAATTCAGGGGCAGATCGTTATCGACGGTATTCCCAATGTTGGTAAATCGAGCCTCCTTAATTTGTTGGCTGAGCGCAAGGTAGCAAACACCGGCAATGAGCCCGCGGTTACCAAAGGTCAGCAGCGTGTCAAACTGCAGCAAGGTTGGTACCTAATCGATACACCCGGCATGCTCTGGCCGAAGCTGGAAGACCAAGAGAGCGCCTATAGATTGGCTATTACAGGCACGATTCGAAGTACAGCCGTAGAAGTCGCTGACATTGCCTGGTTCCTCGCCGAGCTATTACTGCGAGACTACCCACAGCGTCTAGTCGAAAGATACGCTTTACCTGGGTTCATCACTGAGCCCGAAACATTCTTCGACGCCCTCGCAAAGCAGCGCGGATCCATAGGTCGCGGCGGGCGAGCCGACCTGAACAAAACGGCAGAAATATTACTAAACGAATTTCGCTCAGGTAAACTAGGCTCATTCAGCCTTGAGACACCTCCCTCGTAAAGTCGCCTGAGTGCGCACGTTTAGCGAGGAACCCATCAAGCAATACAAATTACAGAAGGCAACCCTAAGCATGACCGTAGTAAGTAATCCTGATACCGAGCATAGCAATTCTATCCAACCCCCGAAATTACATCCAGCTTTCGAATGGCAGCGCAGCGAAGTAATTAGCTCACTAAACATCACCATGGAGGAATATGTCCATTCAGTGACGGGGGCGAAGCACTTCCACATGAGCAGTAAAAATACCGAGAATGTATTTCTCGTCGCTTTTAGAACAGTTCCCATGGATTCCTCAGGCGTCGCGCACATTTTGGAGCATACTGCTCTTTGCGGTAGCAAAAAGTTTCCTGTCAGGGATCCATTCTTCATGATGATTCGACGCTCGTTGAATACATTCATGAACGCGTTCACCAGCAGCGATTGGACCGCCTACCCATTCGCCAGCAAGAACAAAAAAGATTTCAACAACCTCTTAACTGTATATCTCGATGCCGCGTTCTTCTCACGCCTGCATGAACTCGACTTTGCGCAGGAAGGGCACCGCCTCGAATTTGCAGAGCCAGAAAATCCCAATAGCGAACTACAGTATAAGGGCGTGGTCTTCAATGAGATGAAAGGCGCTATGAGTTCCACAAATAGCATTTTATGGCAAACCATCAGTAAATACGTGTTTCCTACTACGACCTATCATTTCAATAGCGGTGGCGAGCCCGACCACATTCCCGATCTCAGCTATCAGGAACTGCTGGATTTTTACAAGAGTCATTACCATCCGAGCAATGCTATCTTCATGACCTTCGGCGACATATCCGCATTCGACCATCAAGAGAAATTCCAAGAGCAAGCGCTTTCACATTTCGGCATGCTGGATATTAACATCGAAGTAAAAGATGAAAAGAGATACCTGGCGCCAATATCCGTCGAAGAATTCTATGCAAATGAGGAAACTGACAAGCCGCAAAGCCATGTAGTCCTCGCCTGGCTCTTAGGGCGCAGCACCGACCTTGGCGAACTGTTCCGAGCGGAGCTTGTTTCTAGCGTCTTGCTAGACAATAGCGCGAGCCCCTTGCTTCAAGCACTCGAGACTAGTGACCTAGGCAGCTCTCCATCACCGATGTGCGGTTTGGAAGACTCGAATCGTGAGATGAGCATGATGGCTGGCCTCGAAGGCTGCACGACCCAGTCCAGCGAAGCCATAGAGAGCCTCATAATCAAGACCCTGGAAGGCGTGGTAAAGAACGGAATCCCCTACTCGCAGGTTGAGGCCTCTCTGCATCAATTGGAGCTTCATCAGCGAGAGATTTCCGGTGACAGCTACCCTTATGGGCTGCAGCTTATTCTTGCCGGTCTCTCCACCGCGATGCATCGCGGTGACCCTATTGAGCTTTTGAATATCGACCCTGCTCTTGCCGAGCTGCGAGAACTGATCAAGGACGATCGATTCATTCCTAATCTCGTGCAGAAGCTACTGCTAGACAATCCACATCGAGTCAGAGTGACACTAAAACCTGATCCAGAGCTGGCGAAACGCAAGGTGCAAGCCGAGCTAGATCAGCTCGCCGCTATCAAGAGCACGCTAGACGATGACGAAAAACTGGCGATCATTACACAAGCCAAGCTGCTCGCAGCGCGACAGATGGAAGAAGATGACCCTGGCCTGCTTCCAAAAGTAGGCCTCGAGGATGTACCCCAGTCCATCAGCGAACCCATGCGCTTCGATACTGTTCTCAGCAGCAGCAATGCCCCAGTTACTTATTACGGCCAAGGCACTAATGGGTTGTGTTATCAGCAAGTTGTAATGTCCATGCCTCAAGTCGATCAAGAGCTCTTAGATGTATTGTCTCTATATACCACCTGCCTGACGGAGTTTGGCGTCGGCGACAGAGACTACTCTGATACACAGGCCTGGCAAGCGCAAGTAAGCGGCGGTATAAGCTGCTTCAGCAGTATCCGCAGCGACTTGAACGATGTGCAATCGAGCAGGGCTATCATCTCTTTCTCATCGAAATGCTTAGTAGACAAGCACCTGCAAATATCTGAATTGCTACATAGCACTATCCACGATGTTCGTTTCGATGAGGATAAACGACTGCAAGAACTCATCGAGCAAATTTGTGCGCGCAAGGAAAATAGCATTACAGGACAGGGACACAGCCTAGCGATGAGCGCAGCCAGCAGTCGCATGAGCCCCACAGCCCTGCTCGGCCATCGCTCTGGCGGCCTAGAAGGCATCAAGCAACTCAAAGCGCTAAGGGCCCAGATGGAGCAAAAGGCTTCGCGCATCGAGTTACTGGGCAAGTTCAAGTCCCTGCATGGAAAAATTCTAGCTGCAAACAAGCGTTTTCTCGTGGTAGCAGAGCCTGAGCATCGCAGCCAATTAATCTTGGACGTCGACAGTGTCTGGGGAGCCACGGCTGGAGGCGCTGATGTAAGCCCTCTGACATTGCAGCCTCTCAGAGAGAGCGTAAGACAGGCATGGAGCACGACTACTGCCGTGAACTTTTGTGCCAAGGCCTACCCTACAGTTGCCTCAGGTCATACGGACAATGCCGCCCTGCAGGTATTGGCGGGCTTCATGCGCAATGGTTACCTCCATAGGGCAATTAGAGAGCAAGGCGGCGCCTATGGCGGCGGAGCGAGTCAAGATGCGGGCTCTGCGTCCTTCCGTTTCTTCTCCTATCGAGACCCGCGACTGCAGGAAACGCTGGCAGACTTCGATGCAGCCATAGACTGGGTTATCTCGACCGAACACAAGCCTCATCAACTCGAAGAGGCAATACTAGGTGTTATAGCGAGTCTCGATAAACCTTCCTCACCTGCGGGAGAGGCAAAACACGCCTATTTCAATCAAGTCTTCGGTCGTACTCTGGAGCATCGGAGCCAGTTCAGAAAACAAGTACTGGGCACAACCATCAGTGACCTAAAGCGTGTTGCAGAGCAGTATTTAGTTCCCGACAGAGCTAGCATCGGTATTATCTGTAACAAAGAATCCGCCGAAAGCTTAGATATCGATAATATAGAAATAATCAATTTGTAAAAATTACAGGATATTGCAGCAGCTTTTTAATGTAAATTATTAACTTTAGAAAAATAATGAAATATCTAAGATAATTTCGGGAACTTTTCTCTGCATGACTAGTCATAATTGGTGTAGGTAGATGTAATACAAAATGTGGATTTTGTTTCATTTATCTCTCCCTTGATAGTATATTTAGCCCAACTGCCTCCGGTCGTTGGGCTTTCTTTTTATGGCTCCTAAATCCCAAAACCGCCTCATTCGATACCGGTCCCTACGCATCTCAAGCCTCTACGATGTGCCTGAATCCACCCCACTCGCTCAATGACAATAGGCAGTAGAAACTAGTAATTTCATGGACGCACAACAAGCCAAAAGAGAAGCCACTAATGTCACTTTAGTTGGCATGTTTTTCGATCTGCTGCTTGGCGCTGGCAAGATAGTGGGCGGCGTCCTAACGAATTCATTCGCGTTGGTCACAGATGGAATCCACTCACTGACCGATGCGGGTACTGATATCTTCGTATTAGTTGTCGCGCGTGTTGCTCATGCCGAGCCCGATGCAGAGCATCAATATGGCCATGGCCGCTTCGAGACTTTAGGTACTATCGCGATGGCCATCGTTTTCTTCATCACTGCTGCCATTTTGATGTACGACAGTTTTAATCGACTGCGACTCAGCGAACCGCTACCTACCCCTGCTGCCGCCGGCATAATTATCGCGCTGTTGTCGGTAGCCACGAAGGAATGGATATATCACTATACGATGCGTGTAGCGAAGAAACTCAATTCCACCCTACTTAAAGCGAACGCCTGGCATAGCAGGACTGATGCGATCTCTTCAGTAGCAGTACTTATCGGTATTTTGGGAGCACGTCAGGGCTATCTGTGGATGGATACCGTTGCAGGCATGTTCGTTGCCCTAATGATAGCCAAGATAGGGTGGGAGCTTTGTGCTGACAGCCTGATTGAGCTCGTCGATACCGCTGTCTCAAAACAGCGCCGAGGACAATTCGAATCCTGCATACTAAGCATCGACGGCATCCGCGGGATCACGGATCTACGTAGCAGATCGAGCGGAGGAAAAATAATCCTGGAAGTTAGGCTGCTAGTTAATTCATACATTTCAGTATCCGAGGGCCATCAACTTGGCGAGCTAGCAAGCAAATCACTTGTCCGTCAGTTCGCTGACGTTTCCGAGGTACTGATTCACATTGATCCCATTCAACACGAGACCATAGAAGATGAGTCGCAATTGCCTGAACGAGCGCAGGTCACCGCATCTTTAAAGGCGTGCTGGGAAGACTTAATAGATCAGCAGTTTATCGCATCTATAGACCTTCACTATTTAGGGGGCGCAATTGAAGTTGATCTTGTACTCGACGTGGACGTCTTATCAATGGCAACGGCTAGGGGCTTGGAAGCTGCAATCGAGGCAGAACCACATATCACAAAGTTGCGTGTCTTTAATAAATTACATGAATCTAATCACCAGAGCGTTTCATCTTGAAAGCGTTCTGCCGCTACAGATTAGAGGGACGTATTAGCTTTCAATTGGGGCTCAATTCCCTATACTACTGCCTTGCACCTGCTGTCGATATTAGGATGCCGAGCTAAAAAAATAAAACTAAAAAGGAAATCCGGTTAGCAATGAAACCGACTGATATCGCCGATCCCGAATACTTTCATAAAGTAGTCGACTGCCAGTGGGCCTGTCCCGCCCACACCCCTGTCCCCGAATACATACGTTTGATCGCCGAGAAGCGCTATACCGATGCCTATATGATCAACTGGCAATCGAATGTGTTTCCCGGCATCCTTGGACGTACCTGCGACCGCCCCTGCGAACCTGCATGCAGGCGCGGACGAGTAGAAGAAGAGCCTGTCGCCATATGTCGATTGAAACGAGTTGCCGCCGACTATAAATCTGACATCACGAATCGTCTCCCTCTGATACCGAATAAAAAGAACGGCAGGCATATAGCTCTCATCGGGGCCGGTCCTGCCTCTTTGACTGTTGCGCGAGATCTCATGCCTCTCGGTTATGAGATTACCTTGTTTGAAAAAGACATCCTTAGCGGCGGGGCGATGCGCACGCAAATCCCTAGATTTAGGCTCCCAGCAGAAGTGCTAGACGAAGAACTAAATTACATTCTAGAAATGGGTGTTAATTGTCGTTTTGGTGAAGAGATCACCAGCATGCGTGACATTTTGGCCGAAGGCTACGACGCTGTATTTGTTGGCACCGGCGCGCCTCTAGGCAAGTGGTTGGATCTACCGGGACATATCGATGCGAAGGACAATATTCATACCGGGATCGAATGGCTCGCTAGCGTTGCCTTCGAACACATTACGAGCGTGGGAAAGAACGTGCTTGTCCTCGGCGGCGGCAACACCGCGATGGACTGTTGCAGAACTTCCAAGCGCATCGGCGGTGAATCGGTAAGCGTTGTAGTGCGCAGCGGCTTCGATGAGATGAAGGCTTCTCCTTGGGAAATCGAAGATGCGATGAACGAAGACATACCCATATTGAACTTCCATGTACCAAAGCGCTATGTCATCGAGAACGGCAAGCTCGTTGCCATGGAATTTGAAAAAGTTCGCAAAGAAATCGATGAGAATGGCAGACGAAAACTCGTACCAACCGGAGAAGACCCGGCGATATTACCCTGTGATGACGTGCTCTGCGCCATCGGGCAGGAGAATAGTTTTCCTTGGGTAGAAAGAGATTTAGGAATCGAGTTTGATCAATGGGAAGTGCCAGTCCTCAACAAGTCCACATTCCAATCGACCAATGAAAAAGTTTTTTTTGGCGGCGATGCCGCTCTCGGGCCCGACAATAT
>CASQMQ010000081.1 GCA_949430125.1 uncultured Pseudomonadales bacterium | reverse complement strand
ATTCGTCATCTTGACATTGCCTTTCCCAGCAACACTTTCACTCCATACTTGACTATAGGTTCCATTAATAGTTTGTAGTCCGGCGGCTCGAAATTGTCCTGCAATGTATTGCGCAGCCAGATCGATGCCACTCGTCCCTAACCCTCTACCTTGAAATTCTACGGAACTCAGCTTTGTCGTGTGCTCTCTTAACTGATCAACCCGATACTTCGAAGGAAGTACGGTAAGCGGCTCCTGCACAGGTAGAATCTCGAAATTTACCCCGACCTGAATACCTGGCTTGATCCATTGCATAGGTGAATCCGGACTCGACCAAACCCCTTTGACATCGTTCGTAGGCTCATCGCCCAAGAAACTCAGATAGGAATATTTCCCGTAGTGCGGCAACTTCTCAATCATTCCGGGCATCGCTATCATCTGGTCTACATCGATGAAGCCCAGGGCGAGATCCGAATTGGTTGGATGACGAGCAACTAGCACACTGCTTCTGTCTGCAAACTCTACATCTCCTCCACCCATGAGAATTCCCGCTGGACTCATCTGAACCCCATACAATTCACTCGCAGCGAATACAGATTGTGCGAACGGATTGTCGCGCCCGAGTACCCACACCGATCTATCCTGCGGTAGTTCTGCGATATCTTCTGCGTTTACTATCTGCGCATCGACACCCGCGGCGAAGGACTCAACCATCAGCGCCCAATGCTGTCGGTTCGCTTGCGGCAATACAAAGCTGATAGACTGGGCACCGAATAATTCGCCGATAGTAGGAGGCGTCTCTTCCCTATCCAAAGTTCGGAATACATCAAAATAAGGGTCGACTAATACAGCCTGCAGTTGATCGTAGTTATCAGCCATGACGCCTTCGAGTCGCTGAGTAATATCGATGTCATATATTTTCGGAATATCGTTTCCTTCGTAATAGAGCGCAACTGGAACTCTAAGTGCGTAAGGATCTTCTGCCTGAATCTGCGCGAACATTATTCGAGCACGATCACCAATGACCTCTTCCACTGAGATAGATAACTCTGGCGCGCCAGTTCGATCAACCCACTGACTGAAGAAGCCGCTAAGATCCAAGCCACTTAACACGGAAAAATGTAGCGAGATATCTTCGAATGTCGCACGTTTGAATTTGTAGTCCTCATAGAACTGCCGCAGCCCTGCCAGAAATAATTCATCGCCCAACTGAATTCGAAGCATATGCCAGAGCATAAGGGTCTTGCCATAGCCTACGGCTTGGGATGCCGCCGAGTTACGCGAGGTAAATTGCGAGAGAGGAAAGTCTGTTCCATCGGCGACGTAATTCTTGTACCTTGCCAGCATTTCTTTTCGATACTCATGCCCCAAGCCATCCATTTCTCGAAACAGATGGTCGGCAAGATAAGCCGTTAAGCCTTCACTCCAGTTTCCTGTCTCGTAGTCAGGATAGACTCCGTTGCCCCACCAGTTATGTAGAATTTCATGCGGGTAGGAAGACTCGAGTATGAAGGGGAAACGAATCACCTGTTCGCCGAGGAGGGTAAACGACGGCATCCCGTAACCGGTTTCCCAAAAATTTTCGATTAAGGCAAACTTGCTATAAGGGTATTCGCCGAGTAGTGGTTCGTATAGAGCTAGGTAACGCCCTGTCGCATCCATGTATTTGGTTGCAAGATCCGAATCGGGTGTTCGCAGGTAGGCAAGAACTTCAACATCATCAGCTTGTTGTGAATACTCGGTGAAATTAGCCGCGATCAGATAAACCTCTTCCATGGGCTGATCACTTTTCCAGCCGTTGCCACCAAGGCGATCCCCTTGGCTAACTGCAGTCCAGCTACTCGCTGAATCGGCGAACTCTACCTGCACGTCGAAACTGATCAAGTCGCTTCCAAAGTCTGCGACCCAGACGCTGCCCTTGTTCAAATAGACGCCCTGCTCGCTGATAATGCCTGAGCTTTGAGCAAAGCTCTGTGCATACTCAGCGCTTGTCTGTTCGGCGGTATCGAATATCGTCCCGCTATAGATTAGAACTAACTGATTTGAATTTCTGCGGCTTGGACTAATACTGTACGCGGTCGTTGCTGCGGCCAGACCACCAGTATTGTTGATCCCTGGTTCATTCTCTGCCGGATCGGTTGCAAGTACTTGTAGGCGCCTGGGATTATTGCTGATACGAAGATTACTGTTCAGCGAGAAGCTTAATGGCGAGGCCAGCATCGAATCCGGCAGAGTAACGGTGTCCTCTACCGAGAGCGACTGATTCTGTGGATCGAGGATTACTTTAAGACTATGGTGGACAAGCGCTGGCTCACTTTCCTCTGCATCGGCAATCTGCGCTGATACTGTACCCACTAAAAATGAGAGTGCGCCGCACAGGCTTAAACCAACAATGACTGTTCGATGCAGCACGCTTTGTGAAATCCTGTTTGTCATAACATTCTTAGACACTAAGGAGCGCGACTAGGATTATAGCCCCAACAGCTCCAGTGCTTGTTGGTGATTCCAATCGCTCATGTGAATCTGTGAGGTTCCATCAGCCGTGCGCGTAGTACTCCAGGCCAGCTGACTTCCATCGGGTGAGAATACCGGAAGGATATCTGTGCCTGCAGTATTGGTTACACGAACTGGAGGATTCATTCCTATCGGGTCTATCATGAACAGTTCAAAATTCGCATTACCAAGGATATTGCTGGAATAGATAATATAGTCGCCGCTTGGATGATAGTAGGGGCCCCAGGAGACCATCGCATCTGCGGTCAATTGGCGCTGACCACTGCCGTCTATATTCATAGTCCAGATCTCCGCAGAGTTACCATCTGGATTAAAGCGACGCCACACAACCTTGTTATTGTCTGGGCTAAAGAAAGGACCGCCATCGTAGCCAGGCGAATGAGTAATCTGCCTAACGTTCGATCCGTCTGCATCCATTAGATAGAGGTCCATGAAATACGAAGCGTCGTCGTCAAAAAGTTTTTGCTCGGCCTGACTCAAATTTCGCAGATAGGCCTCTCGGTTTGACGCGAATAGAATCTGGCTACCATCTGATGAATAGGAACCCTCGGCGTCATAACCATCGGTGCTGGTAAGGTTCACTAGGTTATTGCCGTTACTGTCTGCCTGATAGATATCGTAGTGCCGGTCGTAGTCCCATCCATAGGGGCGGCTGATTCCACTCTCACGAATCGCTATCTCCTCTGCCTGCTTAGAGCGCGCATCTGGATCCTCATGTGTAGAGGAAAACATCACCATATCTAGAGTCGGATGAATCCATGAGCAAGTAGTAAGTCCAATTCCGGGAGACACCTTTTGTGAGCTGCCATCTACTAAATTTAAGATGTAGATTTGGTAAAAGGGATTGTCGCCAGCGATTTCGCTCTGGTAGATGAAACGGTCACCATTTGCACTAAAATAGCCCTCTCCAGAACGCAGACTACCTTCTATCAGTTGATGAGTGTTTGAGAGCAGCTGATCTTCATTATCGCTCTCCATTAATTCATTTGCCGGCTTCGGTGCGTAGTAGCTCGCAGCAGCCACGCCGTCCGGCTCACTGTATGAGCTCGCGCCATCACTCCCATCCTGGGCTATAGCCACAGCAGAAAATCCGAGATATCCGGGTAAGATAAAGCTAGTCTCGATCAGAGCCTTTATGAGCTTTTTTCGACAGGTCTTATTCATAATGATGTCCGGTCCAAAATTTGATATGTGGTCTTTCGTATTGATTCTGTCCTGAGTCTATCGGCTATACACTAGTCAAAACGGAAATTTTCCTGTTGGGGAAACACCCCAAACAAGCCGCCCGTGTGGATGAAAACCACATTTTTTGCACCCGGTAGCTGCCCTGCGTCGCCTTTTTGAAGCTCGGTTACCATGCCATGAAAGGCTTTTCCTGTATAGACAGGGTCTAAAAATATGCCCTCACTTCGGGCTAAGACCGCAATACTATCAAAAATTTCAGGTCCTGCAACTCCATAGCCGGGACCTACATAGCCCTCTACAGTTTTAATCTTCATCTTATCTTCGTCGAATTCTTGATTGTATCGCTGCTTCCAGAGCATCACATCTTCACGAATCTTCTTATCGAAGTAGGCGGCATCATCGCTGACATTAAAAGCTACTACCTGACTTGCCATACCGAGCAGCTCTGCCCCGACAATCAATCCCCCCTGCGTTCCTCCAGAGCCAGTAGCGGTAACTATATATTCCGGCTCCATCTTAAGGTCTTGAAAATTTTGCTTTAATTCTTCGCTCGCCTTTATATAGCCCCATAAACCAACTTCATCGCTAGCTCCGACTGGAATGAAGAAAGCCTTTCGGTCCCCTGAAGCGTAGAGGGCCTGTAATTCTGTCGCCAAGTCCTCATGGCCGCGCCATTGACCCTGACTCAGGTAGCTGATCTCGGCTCCACAGAGATAGTCCATTAGCAAATTACCTTCTGGCACCTCAGGTTTCTCGCCGCGAAGGATAAGATGTACTTTCATACCTAATCGCGCACCCAGCACGGCGGTAGCTCGGCAATGATTCGATTGGATGCCTCCACAAGTAATCAAGGTGTCACATGCTTGATTCTTGGCCTCAGCAATACAGAACTCTAGTTTGCGTATCTTATTCCCGGAAACTTCAGTGCCAGTGAGCTCGTCACGTTTGATCCAGATAGTCGTATCTTTAAAACGCTTGGAGAATCTTTCCAGCTTTGTAATAGGTGTAGGCAATTGTGCGAGTTCTATTCTTGCCGGCCATTTGATCATTTGAAGCGTCTCTGATTAATTCGAGTTAAAAAACAAAAAACGGAACAAGAGCTAGTCCGATTCCGTTTCTGCGTTGTTTCATTCTGGTAGCCCAGCTAGCGGCTTCAAAACAGTCTTATGTTACTTTTTTGTCTTGGATTTACTTCTTAGTTGCGTCGTAAGTCTCGACACCACCGGCTCCACTTGGGGCCGAGGCCTCTGCAGTATCGAGCGGCTTCAAGGCTTCGCTGTACAGAAACAAATCTGTGAGCACGGCGCGAAGGTGTATGGACGCATTTAGATTGTCCACGATCTCCGATCCGATTTTTTCTTGATTAAGAATGAAACGGATAGCAGCTCCAGCATTTCGGCAATCGCTAGCGATTACTTGCTCGAAATCATCCTTGCTCTGAGAAAAAGCTGTCGAGATGTTTTTCATCCCGGCTGAAATTCCTTCGATGATGGGCCTAGCATGAGGGCCAGGGCCCGTCTCATTTTGTGCAGGTCGTCCCTGAGCGGCAAAAGCCAACAGGAACTCGTAGCCGGATTCTATGGCTTCTATATCGTCTTCTATCACAGCATTTTACTCGTTAGTCGTTTTCAGATCCGTATCAAAAAGCGATACGAAGGAGTTTAGTCGGCTTCTTTTGGAGACCATAAACTCGTGTCATGGTTTGCCGTCATCTCATCTTCCGACATCCAACCAGATACCATAGAACGTGTATAGAATAATTTTTCTGGTCTCAAAGCGAAATAGATATGCGTTGAAGCAAGAGCTACTAGCGCAAGAGTAGAAAGACCGTGCAATAAGAACATCAGACCAAGCGTGTCTTCTGCCATGCTATTGGTTCGATCCCAAAATGGGGTGTCGATCTGCAAGAACAATAAAATACCAGTGGCAATAACCGCCAGCACTACTACTGTTACTGCCCAATGCATACCCTTCTGCTCGAAGGTATATTTACCCGGCTTCTGCGCTGAATCAAATGGTTCGCCGAAATCTTTCGGACCAAGAATCATAGACTTAAAGTCTTGCCAGAAAAGGGAGCGAATGATATGAAATACCACCACGAAAGTAAGCAAGAGTCCGGCAATCCAATGGATACTCAACCAAGCGATACGGAGACCTAAAAT
Organism: uncultured Pseudomonadales bacterium; assembly: GCA_949430125.1. Classification (GTDB taxonomy): domain Bacteria; phylum Pseudomonadota; class Gammaproteobacteria; order Pseudomonadales; family Pseudohongiellaceae; genus UBA9145. The sequence goes on along the minus strand of CASQMQ010000081.1, from coordinate 4,942 downwards.
TGGAGCTACACCTGTAGCAATCAAAACCAGAATGCTCGCTGCCATTACCCAATGAAATAGCCGATCAATAGTCTCGTGACGAAGAACTCTTCGTCCTTCCGACGAAGGCTTATCCATCTTCTTATTGGCTAAAGCAGCCATGATGATCGCGTGGGCTGCTAGCAGGACTAAAACAGCAACAGCAACAACCCAAAGTAAATCCCATGAAACACCGAGAATAACTTCCTCGCCCCAAACATCGCGCTTATAGCGGACAATTTCTCCCACAGTACTTACCTCTTATTTCTTATGATTATTATTTAGTTTGTAATTAGCCAACTAGAGAAAACCTGTGATTTAACCTCGGATCGCTCGCTTAACTAGATTTTCCATTAATGGCACTTTGAAATGATTGTAGTTCAAAGGTCTTGCGCCCTCAGTGGACATGGCGGCAACTTGATCGGCTAATTCATCTGAACGTTGCTGTCCGCGAATAGCGTTCTCTACGGCTTCCAGACGACGAGGTGTACATTCAACTGCACCGCAAACTATGCGAGCATCTGCAATCGATCCGCCTGAAACTTTAATCGCCGCAGCAACATTTACTAGGGCAAAGTCCCATACATTCCTATCGGCGACTTTCTCGAAGTAGAACTCTGCATTTGCCCACTCATTGGGTAAGCGAACCGCTGTCAGAATTTCTCCTTCATTCAACACTGTCATATTGACGATGTCGCGATCAGGACCTACAAAGAAATCTTGAGCAGGAATCAATCTCTCTCCACTAACACTAGCTACGACCATAATTGCATCAAGAGCGACTAGAGCAGGGGCAGTATCCGAAGGACTTACCGCAACACAGCGGCTCGCTCCGAAAATAGCGTGTTCACGATTCAAGCCTTCTGGAGAATCTGCATAACAAATATTGCCACCGGCGCGATAACAATCGAGTCCGCGGCGGTAATACCAGCAACGTGCGTCTTGGTTCAGATTGCCGCCCAAGGTTCCGACATTGCGAATCTGTGGACTGGCGACCTTGCTGGCCGCTGTTGCGAGAAGACCGAACTTGGATTTCACCAATGGATGATTAGCGATGTCTGTGAGTGTTGTCACTGCGCCGATTTCAATACCGTCTGCAGTTTCCTTCACTCCTTTCCAGGCGTCGATCTGAGCTATCTCGATCATGGCTGCAGGAGACTTGTTGCGGTCTTTCAACCAGCCATAAGTGTCCTGACCGCCACCAACTATCCAGCCGTCTTTACCTAGAGTACTTGCTAAATCCAGAGCATTTGCTTCATCAGTAGGCTGATAAAGTTCGATATCGGGCATTACGTCATGTGATGTGGCTGGCATATCAACCTCTGAAATTATTTTGAGCAAGAGGAGTCGCGTCTTCCGAAACACCCGCTATATGGTTAATGATCATGTCTGTAGTCACAGGCGCGGCGTCGAACATATGCCCACCTAGTGCGTCCGAGATAGCAGCGTTCAATGCGGCGGATACTGCGCCCATTGATGGCTCACCAATACCTCTGGCACCTACAGGGTTTTCTGGGTCAGGCAAATCTACCCAACCCGTTCCAATTTCAGCTGGCGTATCAAGATATGTAGGTATCTTGCTCTGCCAAAAACCTGCACTAGCTGGCAGGCCATTCTGAGGGTCATACAAGTGTCGCTCAAGCGCTGACAAACCAATACCCCAAACCGCGCCACCTACTAGCTGATTCGCTAAGCCTTGCGGATGAACAACTGTTCCACACTCAGCAATAGTCACCATGTCTAGAATATCAAACTTGCCAGTTTCTTTATCCAGTTCGATTTCAGTAAATGTAACTGTGAAACCTGGAGGATTATTACTGTGACGAGGATCGTGGTAGATACCCATCAAGGCGGAGCCGGCTAGTCGGGAAACCGACAGTGCAGTGAGTGTATTCAATTCTTCAGGTAAGTCAGATTCACCGGAGAATTTACCACCAAGCTCTATGCCACGCTGGGCAACTTCTGCATAGGTCATGCCTGCTGTGCTATCCGCGATCTGATAGATTCTAGAACCATCAATCTCGTAATCAGCACTCTCACCGCCTAGATCCATCGCTGCGATTTCTTTCATCTTTGCTAGCAAGTCTTGCGCTGCACCAAAGCAGGTTCGAGTGTTAGTAAAGATAGAGTTACTGCCATCTTGTGGTGATGTAATCGGAAGATGTCTATCGGTACGTCCGGTGACGACATCGCAGTTTTCCCAATCCATCTTCAACACTTCCGCAGCTGCGCGAGAAGTCGATGCATAAGAATAAGTGCCCAGATTACCTACCCCGTTGTGTACCTGCAGTCGTCCGCTTGCCATTAGACGAACTATTCCGTCCATGCCGCTTCGGCCCGCATTGTGATAGCCCTGGCCAATGCCAAATCCTCTCACCTTGCTGCCATTTACTTGTCTGGCACGTCCTTTCTTGCCTTCCCAATCAAACTGCGCCGCACCTTGCGCAAGCGCTTCAGGCATATAGGCGCTAGTAAAAGGCTGGCTCCTTGGTCCACTTACATCACCGTTCTGTGCAGCGTTAAGCTTGCGAATTTCTAGGCGATCCAGTCCAAGTTCTTCGGCTGCCTTATCCATAATAGGCGCCATTACGGCCATGATCTGATTTTCGCCTGGCCCACGCTGTGCTCCGCGGTGACCAGTATTAGTGCCTATAGAAGTATTGCGAAAGCGCATTGCTTCTGTCTGATAGAGCGCACTTACACCCGCTGCAGCAGAGTTGGCATCCCCGCCGCCGCCTTTGCCACCGTTGTCGGATATGCAGTACATATCCATAGCCGACATAGAGCCGTCTGACTTGAACCCAACTTTGATCCAGCCTTGCAGGCCTTGCCTAGCTCCGCCAATGGTGAATTCTTCTTCACGCGTTACACGCATCATCACCGGGCGATTAATTTTCTGTGAGAGTTTGGCTGGAATCGCCATGCTTGGGATACTTCCTGCGCGAGCACGCTGGCCAAAACCACCACCTGTTGCCTCATTGATGAAGACGAAATCTTCCAGAGGCACACCCACGATTGCCGCCATAGGCTCAGCGATTGCGCTCAAGCTCTGGGAAGTACCGTGTAGAAAACATTTGCCATTTTCCCAATAGGCCATGGCGCTTCTGGGCTCCATGGACATATGTGGATAGCCGGCAGTTGAAAAAGTAGTTTCATGTACGAAATCGGCAGCAGCAAAGCCTGCTGCAAGATCGCCGTATTCCCAGCTTTGCAGTGCTTCAGCCGTTGGCTCGTTACCACTTCTAAAACTAGCAACCTGATCTGCAGTCCATTTTTCCTCTGCAAAACCTTCTCTGAAGATGAAAGTGTTGCCGCCATTGTAGGCATTGGCTCCACCTTCCTGAAGGCTCTCCAGTGGATCTAGGACAAAAGGTAATCTTTCGATTGTCAGTGAAATTGCAGCGATTGCGTCCTCGGCAGTTTTCTCATCGATAGCTGCTACTGCAAGAATAGGCTCTCCCATAAGAGTAGGCTCATTCGTTAAAACTTTAAGACCCGGGCTCTGTGGTTCGCCATCTGGATAGACGTCGTCGGCTGTCAAAATGCCAAACACACCTTCCATCGCAAGAGCTTCAGACGCGTCAATGTCGACAACTCGACCGTGAGGAACGGGGCTAGTCAGTAAACGGGCGTACACCATGCCATCTCGAGCATAGTCTTCAGCGTACTTGATGCGGCCTGTAACCTTGCCAGGCACATCTGGTGGAACAAAATCTTTACCAATATGCATATAAGCCATGTTGATTATCCTATTTGTGCTGCGCGCATGACGCCGTTAAGGTAAGAATCATAAGAACCACAGCGGCAGATGTTGCCTGCCATAGCTTGTCGTGCTTCTTCTCTTGTTGGGTTGGGATTAGATCGCAGTAAACCTACAGCGGACATGACCTGACCTGGCGTGCAGTAACCGCACTGTGGGGAAAGCTCATCCACAAAGGCTTGTTGCACGGGGTGAAGATCGCCGTTTGCGGCTTCTAGGCCCTCTACTGATTCGATTCGCATATTCTTTACTGAGTGAGTCAATACTGAACAGGCATAGCTTGGGACGTCGTCAACAAGAACGGTACACGCGCCACATTCGCCGCGATTACATCCTAGCTTTGTGCCCGTAAGGCCCAGCTTGTAGCGCAGGGTAGATGCCAATGTCTCCTGCGGAGCCACGTCTACATTCCGCATCTGGCCGTTTATGTTTATTCTGATCATACGTTCCACTGCACCAGCAGGTCTTGACTGGCCATTGGCCGAGTACCAGATTGTGGTTGAAGTGGCAGCTGCACCAGAGGCTATTACCCCTTTGATAAAGCGTCTACGGGTTAGTTTTGGATTCACGATTTACATTCGCCTCCGTAATGTGGACAGGAATTCTGATTTTGAATTTTTAATCTAAATGAGAACTATTCGCATAAATTGTTTTTCTTATTAGGTAGTTAGCGTCGGTTAGAATAGATCACCTTTTGCTTTTTATCAAGCAACCGAAACCCGTGAACGGCATGTATTTTGGTCGTTTCAGCTAATTCACAAATACCTACGCGGATTTCTCCTGCATTGACGAACATATCTCTAACTCATCCTAAAACTCGCAAGAATGAGTCGGCCTTCCCCGCCTATCGCTTGCTCAGGATTTGCGCGAGGCTCCACTCAGAATAATTGGCCTGCATTATGACAATACGTTGGCAGATACTGTCCGATCTCAAGGCCCGTCGATCTTGACATATTCTGTTGCGATGGTATTGTATTCGGCTCTTTCTGCGGAGCTCAAGCATCGCTGTAGATACTCGCATTCAGAGGGGAGCAGATTGAATAGTCAGGCCCTATCAAGGGGATCCTCTGATCAAATTCAGCAGCGTAGTACCGCCTTGTGACCCAGGAGACCCCGTCTCAATGGGAGAGGAAGTTGCGGAAATAGGAAAAGAACTGAGTAGCA
>CASQMQ010000080.1 GCA_949430125.1 uncultured Pseudomonadales bacterium | reverse complement strand
TAAGTTAATCGACTGTCAGGTAAGCAGTGAACACCTTGAGTCACTGGGCGCGATAGAAATTAGCCGAGAGCAATTTCGCCAGCAATTGCATGAGCTTCTTCCGCACCCCGGCAAGGCCGCTCCCTGGAGTCTAGACGCTATTTAGGCGCTCTGCTTGCAAGTTAGTAATAGGCCAAATAAGTAAATGAATTCGAAATTGAAAATAAACGAGACGATCAAATTGTTTCGAACCGCCGCTCATCCCTGCAGCTATAAGGAAGATGAGACCGCAGCGACCGTCTTTGTAGACCCTGAACTGAGCATTACTCAACATTTGAATAGCCGCCTTACTGAGCTAGGTTATCGACGCAGTGGAGCACACTTATACAGACCAGACTGCGAGTATTGCCGCTCATGTATTTCTTGCCGACTTCCAGTGGCGCAATTCAAACGCGGCAAGCGCTTCCAGCGAATCTGGAACCGAAACGCGGATGTCCGTGTCGAAGAATGTTCGCAGCTGAGCGGTGATGCCCCCTATTTTCTGTATCAAGAGTATATCGAGAAGCGCCATAGCGACGGCGATATGTACCCTGCCACTCCAGAGCAATTTGACACTTTCATTCGTAGCAACACCGAAGGCGGCCAGTATTATTGCTTCTATATTGAGGACAAATTGATCGCCGTCGGAGTGAGCGATGTTCTTGATGGCGGGCTCTCCGCTGTCTACACATTCTTCGATCCATCGCTTGAGAAGCGATCCCTAGGTAATTTCGTAATTCTGTGGCAGATCGAACGCGCCCGCTCATTGGGGCTCAATCATCTATATCTCGGCTATTGGATTAAAAATTGCGCAAAGATGGAGTACAAGAGTACATTTAGGCCTCTGGAGATGCTGTTAGAGGGGAAGTGGTTACTCCGTAAAATAGCGGACATTAACTAAGCAGCCGTAATGCGGCGCCTGTAAGCGACTGCGCGCAGGTCTGACTTTGCTTATCTGACGAAAATCCGGCACAATGCCGCCGCTAATAAATACATTGAGACTGCAAATGGCGAAAGAAGATCAAATTGAAATGGAAGGTGAGGTTGTCGACACCCTTCCTAATACTATGTTTCGAGTTAAACTGGAAAACGGCCACATCGTGACCGCTCACATCTCCGGTAAAATGCGCAAAAACTACATTCGGATTCTGACCGGTGACCAGGTGCGCGTCGAAGTCACTCCCTATGACCTAAGCAAAGGTCGCATCACTTACCGCGCACGCTAGTTCTTCGCAGGAGTTAGCTCTTTTTTCTCCTGCGGCTTTCTCTCGCTGATCGTTAGCACTAGCTCGTCATCCTTGCTGCCAACTTGAACCTCTCCACCGTTGGCAGAGAGCTTCCCGAACAAAATATCCTCAGCAAGTTCCTTCTTCAGCTTTTCCTGAATCAATCTAGCCATAGGCCTCGCGCCCATGGATTCGCTGTAACCGTGCTTAACAAACCAGTCAACAGCGCTTTCGTCGACGTTCAATAAGACCTTCTTTTGATCCAATTGAACTTGCAGATCAACAAGAAACTTATCGACAACCGTTCGGATAGTTTCCACGGTTAGCGCACCAAACTGAATAATTGAATCCAGCCTATTGCGAAATTCTGGAGAGAATGCTTTCTTGATTATCTCCATTCCATCGGTTGTATGATCTTGCTCACTAAAGCCTATTGACGAGCGAGACATCTCTTGCGCACCGGCGTTGGTTGTCATTATCAAAATGACGTTTCTAAAATCTGCTTGTCGTCCGTTGTTATCTGTTAGGGTTCCGTGATCCATCACCTGCAACAATAGATTAAAGACATCTGGATGCGCCTTCTCAATTTCATCAAGTAGCAGAACACAGTGCGGATTCTTGCTGACAGCCTCCGTTAGCAAACCGCCCTGATCGAAACCGACATAACCTGGAGGCGCGCCGATCAAACGTGAAACCGTATGCCGCTCCATATACTCGGACATATCGAATCGGAGCAATTCGATGCCCATAATTTTCGCGAGCTGCCTGCTGACTTCTGTTTTACCGACACCAGTTGGGCCTGAAAAGAGGAATGAACCAATTGGTTTTTCGTCATCGTTCAATCCCGCTCGCGATAGTTTTATAGCAGTGGTTAAAGAATCGATCGCCTTGTCTTGACCGAACACGACCATCTTCAGGTTTGGTTCTATATTTTTTAGCGCATCGACGTCAGAGTTTGAAACATGCTTAGGCGGTATTCTCGCTATAGCGGCTACCACTTTTTCCATGTCGGCAACTTGGATCAGCTTCTTCCTCTTACTAGCTGGCTGTAAGCGCTGGAAGGCCCCCGCTTCGTCGATAACATCGATAGCTTTGTCGGGCATAAAGCGATCGTTGATATAACGACCCGCAAGTTCAGATGCTGCCTTCAGCGACTTTATCGCTATAGCGCAGATCGTGATGCTCTTCGAATCGCGACTTCAGACCCTTCAGTATTCGATAGGTAGTTTCCACGTCAGGCTCGTCCACATCGATTTTCTGAAAACGCCGAGACAAGTGCGCGGTCCTTCTCGAAGATGCCGCGGTACTCCTGATAGGTTGTAGATCCTAAGCAGCGAAGGTTGTTAGATGTCAAAACTGGCTTGAGCAGATTGGACGCATCCATGACCCCACCTGATGCAGCGCCCGCGCCTATTATCGTATGTATTTCATCGATAAAAAGAATCGCATGAGAATTCTTCTTTAACTCACCGAGCAATGCCTTGAAGCGCTTCTCGAAGTCGCCTCGATATTTCGTTCCTGCTAGCAATGCACCTAAGTCTAAGGAATAGATAACGCTCTCGGACAATACATCTGGAACATTACCTTCGACAATAAGCTTGGCAAGACCTTCTGCAACCGCTGTCTTTCCGACGCCTGACTCACCCACTAATAACGGATTGTTCTTCCTGCGGCGAGATAACACCTGTATGACCCGAGTGATTTCCTCTTCGCGGCCGATGAGCGGATCGATCCTACCCTGCTCCGCTTCCAGGTTGAGGTTTAGTGCAAAACTTTCCAGCGGGTTACTCGAGCTATCCGTAGCTACCTCTTCCTCGGCTTGCTCCGGCGCTGCTTCACCCTCTTCGCTCTGACCTGGAACCTTTGAAATGCCGTGAGTTATGTAGTTCACGATATCGATACGTGCAATGTCCTGCTGGCGCAGGAAGTAGACCGCTTGACTCTCCTGTTCGCTAAATATGGCAACCAGTACATTTGCGCCGGTGACTTCTATCTTTCCCGAAGACTGCACATGAAAGACGGCACGCTGCAGAACGCGTTGAAAACCTAAGGTTGGCTGCGTATCTCGAATCTCTTCTGTTTCCGAAATCAGAGGCGTGGTGGCATCGACAAAATCCACGAGTTCACCGCGTAAACGACTAAGGTCGCAGTCGCAAGCTATCAGGACGCTAGAAGCGACTTCGTTGTCCAGAAGCGCGAGCAGCAAATGCTCCACTGTCATAAACTCATGACGTTTTTTGCGAGCACTTCTGAATGCCTCACTGAGTGTTATTTCTAAATCTTTGCTTAACATATGTGGCCTTTTGCTAATTCATTCGAGCAGACCTCAAAGGAGATGCCCTCGATTCATTTATCTATTCGTTTGTCGGTCTATCTATCAACCTCGACGGAGCACAACAAGGGCTGCTCACATTCGCGTGCATATTCATTCACCTGCGCTGCCTTCGATTCTGCGACGTCCTTTCCGAACACGCCGCATACACCCTTTCCTTCAGTGTGCACCTTCAGCATGATCTGGGTGGCGCCCTCCACGTTCATGGAAAAAAACGAGCATAGAACCTCGACGACGAAGTCCATTGGGGTGTAGTCGTCGTTTATTAAGACCACTTTGTACAACGGAGGTTTCTGTAGTTTCGGTTTTTCAGTAGTAGCAGTGAAACCGGCGTCATGATCGGTACGCTCGTCACCGTCGTCACCAGAATTGCTCGCTCCGAGCAAGCGCTGTGACATTTGCAAAGTAATAATTCCTAGGTCGTTCTTGCTCATAGCATTTCTATTCATTCAATCTCAGGATTGGATGACTCTATTGTAGTGTTTGGTTCGGGTCTGACTAGGCCCCTTCTCCCAAGAGAATCTGGCTAAATTAGCAGGTCCTAAGAAGCTTCTAGTATACATTTAAATTGGGCTTTCTCATGCATTTTCAAGCCCCAACCTCGGGCTCAATCACATTGAAGTTGAGACGCCTGCTTTGACTTTTCTAAATCATTACTGTATAGATTTTAGTTGGCTATATGCCTAAAAGTAAGAGCTAAAAAATACGCGATAAGAAGTATGGAGTTCTCTCATGAGTACAGGGCAAGTTAAATGGTTCAATAACGCAAAAGGGTTTGGTTTTATTCTGCCCGATGAAGGGGGCGATGATTTATTCGCGCACTACTCCGCTATCGGAATGGAAGGTTACAAGACGTTGAAAGCCGGACAGTTAGTCTCGTTCGACACAATCGAAGGCCCCAAAGGATTGCATGCGACAAATATTCACGCCGCCGCCGATGCGCCAGCCCCAAACGATGAGCAATCATCATCCGAGCAGAAATCAAATACCGACGCAGTCGCTGAAGATGATCCTGACAATGGCGCGGTGGAAGAAGAAATTCCGACCTGATGCATGAGACCCTATTTACGAGCCTGCTATGCATAAGGCTCCTCCGATAGAGACCAATATGAGCACGGAGGCTATTTCGCGCTCGTTGCTGCAGCTCCGAGGCCATTCACCGCTGAAAAGAAATAGCTGAGCTCGACTTTAGCCTCCCCCTGCATTACCGATACAAGCTGCATGTCCCAGATTTTACTATTCAACAAGCCCTTTGCCGTCTTATCTCAGTTCACCTCTGAGCCTCCACATCGCGTGCTCGCCGATTATATCGATCACAAAGGTTTCTACCCGGCGGGCAGACTTGATAAGGACTCTGAAGGCTTGCTAATTCTTACTGACGATGGCAAGTTGCAGCAGAAAATCAGCAACCCTAAATACGGTAAATTCAAGACCTACCTGGTACAAGTTGAAGGATTGCTAACCGAGCAAGCATTGGAGAACCTAGCCGGTGGAGTTGAGCTTAAGGACGGACCCACGAGGCCTGCGCAGGCGCAGCGCGTTGATAAACCACAGATATGGGATAGAGATCCACCAGTTAGGCAACGCAAGCACATTCCCACTAGCTGGCTTGAGCTGTCGATTAGCGAAGGTCGTAATCGACAGGTGCGACGAATGACAGCAGCAACAGGATTTCCTACGCTACGACTTATCCGTACAAAGATTGATGAGTGGGATCTAGGTGAGTTACAGCCTGGCGAGTTTAGGCTATTAAAAGTGCAGTTATGATTTCTGCCAGCGATCCAACGCTGCTTTATCGGTATCACGAGATTCGATCCAGCTGCTCTCGCTTTCAGATTTCTGCTTCTTCCAAAATGGAGCTTCGCTCTTCAAATAGTCCATGATGAACTCGGCAGACTCGAAGGCAGCGTTGCGATGCGCGCTGGCCGTTGCCACTAGCACTATCTGGTCATGATTGCAGAGCTCACCAACTCTATGGATGATCCTTGTAGCCAGCAGCGGCCATCTATCCTCTGCCTTTAGCTGAATATCCTTTAGGCATTTCTCGGTCATGCCCGGGTAATGTTCTAGTGTCAGTGATTGCACGGCACCAGCAGTACTATCATCGCCATAAATCTCTCGGACTAGACCCGTAAAAGTGACTATCGCACCGACATCACCCGCACGAGTGCGAATTGCCGCATATTCATCACCTAGCGAAAAGTCTTCATTTTGAATGCTTATCATTAAATGCCTAGCCTCCAGTCATTGGAGGAAAGAATGCCACTTCATCGTTCTGACTGAGCAGGTGCCCACGATCCACGATAGTTTGATTCACGGCCACGAGGACTTTACCGTCTTTGCTATCGCCACTCCCTGTAAAGACGGCTTCGAAATGGGGGTTACCACTAACTAAGTAGTCGATTAGTGCCTGGACCGATTTTACATCGCGAGGCAACTCGAGCTCTTCCTCACTCCTGTTGAGGGCTTCTCTGATACTGGCAAAATATTGAATATTTAGCATAGCTTACTAGGCTGACTCAGTTCGCTGATAATGACCGCTGTTTCCGCCGAGCTTCTCATCGAGGCAAATAGCTTCAATGACCATATTCTTGTCTACTGCCTTGCACATGTCATAGATCGTTAACGCAGCAACAGAAACAGCGGTTAATGCCTCCATTTCCACACCAGTCTGACCCTTCACTTTGCAAGTTGCGCTTATCAGCACGCTGCTGCACTCAATATCTAATTCTAGCCCCAGCTTGACGGAGGTCAACATCAACGGATGACACAGCGGGATCAATTGTGAACAGTTCTTGGCAGCCTGAATTCCTGCTATTCGTGCTATCGCAATAACGTCGCCCTTCTTGTGACCACCATCTGCGATCAAACTCAAGGTCTCGCTATCCATACGCACTCGACCACTGGCTGTGGCCACGCGATGGGTGGATTGCTTCTCTGTGACATCCACCATCTTGGCGTTGCCTTTACTATCTAGGTGCGTCAGTTTGCCCATAGTTTCTTAACCGCTATCTGAAAGGCTATTATCCACGTTTTTGCAAGCGAGCTAAAGTAAAAACCTAAGACGATATTTTAATTTACTCAGCCAGACCATTGATCACGAACACTTTTAACAGCTAGCATTGCCCTTACCTACAGGCTGGCCAACCAACTCTCAGCGAGGACTACCTCCACATGCATCAGCTTCCCCATATAACCGTCGCCACTATTGTGGAGCGCGCAGGCAAATTCTTGATGGTAAAAGAGAACTCGGGAGGCAGACTCGTTTATAATCAACCGGCAGGTCATGTTGAAGCAAAGGAGTCTCTGCTTGATGCAGCGATTAGAGAGACCCTGGAAGAAACAGCCTGGCGGGTCAATCTAGAAAAATTGCTGGGAATCTACCAGTATACCTCCCCCGAAAACGGTATTACTTATATACGTCACTGCTTCATTGCTAAAGCTATAGAGCCGAGGACTGAACGCGATCTGGATGAGGACATCGCTGAAGCCGTTTGGGTTTCCCTTGAGGAATTAGAGCAGCGAGAATCTGAAATGCGCAGCCCACTGGTACTCGAGGTGATTCGAGACTACCTAAAAGGAGTTAGTTACCCACTCAGCGCAGTAGTAGTACCAGACACAGAAAAAAACTAAGAATTAAAACTAGAGAAACCATGACAAATAGTACACAACCTAATGAGAACAGTGACATCAAGGTAATTGTTGGCATGTCTGGTGGCGTCGATTCATCAGTCGCTGCCTATCTGCTTATGGAGCAGGGATATCAGGTGGAAGGCCTGTTCATGAAGAATTGGGATGAAGATGATGGCACTAACTATTGCACGGCAAAGGAAGACTTAGCCGATGCACAATCAGTCTGTCACAGCCTCGGCATAAATCTGCATAGCGCAAACTTCGCAGCCGAATATTGGGACAACGTTTTTGAGCACTTTCTCAAAGAGTATTCAGCCGGTCGGACTCCTAACCCCGACGTACTGTGTAATCGGGAGATAAAATTCAAAGCATTTCTCGAGTATGCGAGCGAGCTCGGCGCTGACTTTATCGCGACCGGGCACTATGTCAGAAAGCAAACAGTAGACGCAGAGACTTTCCTACTAAAAGGCTTGGACAACAATAAGGATCAGAGTTATTTCCTCTGTGAGGTGGATGGAAGCTGCCTTGCAAAAAGCCTCTTCCCTGTAGGCGAGCTAGATAAGCCTGAGGTGCGCGCTATTGCTTCTCGCTTAGGACTGAGCACGCATGACAAGAAAGACAGCACCGGGATTTGTTTTATCGGCGAACGTAAGTTCAAAGACTTTCTAGAGCAGTATCTTCCCGCGCAGCCGGGAGTTATTGAGACTTTAGATGGCAAAGCGATAGGCAAGCATTCAGGATTGATGTTCTATACCTACGGCCAGCGCCAAGGTCTCGGCATAGGCGGATTAACCGATCATGACGAGGCACCTTGGTATGTCGTAGACAAAGATCTGGAGAAAAACGTTTTACTAGTCGCTCAGGGCTCAGACCATGAAATGCTGTTCTCAAGCCGCTTACTGGCGAGCACAGCGGCGTGGACAAATTCAGCACCTTTGAACATGCCGCTCAATTGTAATGCCAAAATTCGCTATCGCCAGATTGATCAGGAGTGCCAGATAAGCTTGCTCGAAGACGGGCAGCTGCTGGTAGATTTCACTAAACCACAGCGCGCGGTGACACCCGGCCAGTATGTTGTGTTCTATCTGGGTGAACGCTGTCTCGGAGGAGCAATCATTGAACAATTCTACCGCTGAACTAACGCGTTGGGAATGGCAAGTCGTAGCACTAGCTGCGGTTGCGCAGTCGGCCGCTCTGGTTTCGAAGCTTGCCGTACACGGCAATGCGTCACAGACTGAGTTACTTGCCAGTGTAAACCCCCTGCTAGCACTTAACCCAAGTTCGGAGTCCGATATTTATCCCAATCTCGGGCATTTAAATCTGGGACTTCGCACCCTTGATGACATGTTCAGCCAAGGACGCTCGTCAGAAAACGCCAGTCTCGTTCGCTACACATTGGGGATGCTACTAATAAGAAATAAACTCGATACGAACTCTGCTATGCAATCCAATATCCGAGATAGATTGCAGTCGATTCAACCGCTGCTATTGGTTCCTGAGAACGCGACACCCTGGCGCATGGCAGAGACCGAAAAAACCGACGAACAATTGCGACAGGAGCAAACATTCGAGCAGCTTGCCACGCTGTATCAGGATACAATTAGCACACTGTCACACCGCATCCAGGTGCATGGACAGGTGGACTATCTGCAGAACGATTATGTATCGAACCGTGTTCGCTCACTTCTTTTGGCCGGCATTAGATCGGCGGTACTATGGCATCAGCTAGGAGGACGTCGTTGGCGACTCATTCTCTATAGAAAGCGAGTACAAGAAACGTCGAGCGCACTCAGACGTCGCCTGCTCACATCGGTCTAGAACATTCGGCGTAGACACCGCCAGAAACATGAAGTTAGCACTAATAGCGACAAGACAAGTTTTACGAAATCCAAGGAATACACGATGGCAAACGATTCAGACAATTCACTATTAGCAATCTCGCCACTGGATGGCCGCTATAAGAGCAAATGCGAAGACCTCGCACCCTACTTCAGTGAATTTGCGCTGATGCGCTATCGTGTCCTCGTTGAGATCAAGTGGCTACAAAAATTGTCGGAACACGATCAGATCGACGATCTACAGGTCATCAGTGAGCGAGGTTTAGAGTATCTAGACGATCTTATCGAGAACTTCTCAATAGCCGACGCACAGCGTATCAAGGCAATCGAGGCCACAACCAATCACGACGTAAAGGCTGTCGAGTATTTCATCAAAGAAAAATTTGAAGACAACGCGGAGCTTAGCGACCAACTCGAATTCGTGCATTTCGCCTGCACATCCGAGGACATCAATAATCTAGCCTATGCGCTAATGCTACGTGACGGCCGCGACAAGGTCATGCTTGATCAAATGCGCGAGATCGAAACGCAACTAGCGCAACTCGCCAAGGACTTTGCAGACCAGCCAATGCTTTGCCGCACTCATGGGCAGCCGGCCTCCCCTTCGACCGTGGGCAAAGAGTTTGCAAACGTCGTCCACCGACTAAGACGGCAGATCGTGCAGATTGAATCTAACGAGATTCTAGGCAAGATTAACGGTGCAGTTGGCAACTACAACGCACACCTTTGCGCCTACCCAGATATAGATTGGCAAGCTAATGCTAAGGAATTCGTAGAAGGGCTTGGGCTCAGCTGGAATCCGTATACAACACAGATCGAGCCACATGATTACGTCGCCGAATTATTTGCGGCCGTATGCCGATTCAATACTGTGCTTATAGATTTCGACAGAGACATATGGGCTTATATTTCCTTAGGCTATTTTAAGCAGCGAACTGTAGCCGGCGAAGTCGGTTCGTCCACAATGCCCCACAAGGTAAACCCTATCGACTTCGAGAATTCCGAAGGCAATCTCGGATTAGCCAACGCGATCATGTCGCATCTTTCTGAGAAACTACCAATCTCTCGATGGCAGCGCGACTTAACAGATTCAACGGTCCTTAGAAATATTGGCACTGGTTTAGCTCATAGCCTTATAGCGTATCGAGCCACTGTGAAAGGCATAGGAAAACTGGAGCTCAATGCCAAGGCGATAGATGACGATATCGACTCCTGCTGGGAAATTTTAGCAGAGCCTATACAGACTGTTATGCGTAGATACCGCATCGAGAAACCCTACGAAAAGCTAAAGGAATTGACTCGCGGCAAGCAGATAGACCAGCAGTCTGTTCAAAATTTCGTGCAGACTCTCACTATTCCTGAAGCCGCGAAGCAGGAACTGCTGCAACTTACACCGCGCAAGTATCTAGGAAACGCCGTAGAGCAGGCGCGTGCTATTTGAGCAAGCGACACTTAAACACGACTTTCGATAGCAAGCAATTTCTAGCGCAGTATTGGCAGAAGAAGCCGGTGCTGTTGTCGAATTTTATACCAGGCTTTAGTGATTCGCTGGCTCCCGAGGAGCTAGCTGGACTCGCGTGCGAAGAGCTCGTTGAAAGCCGTCTAATTATCGAGGCTCAGCCAGGGACAATGGCAACTTCGCCATGGACCATTCGAAGATTCTGATTTCACGCAGCTGCCCGAGTCGAATTGGACTCTGCTAGTCCAGGCAGTAGATCAATGGGTCGAAGACGTCGCCGATATAAAAACTCTATTCAACTTTCCTTCCAAGCTGGAGGATCGATGACATCATGATTTCTTTCGCCGCCCAAGGCGGTAGCGTCGGCCCTCATTACGATTATTATGACGTCTTTCTTCTGCAGGGCCAGGGTGAGCGTTCTTGGAAGATCGGCGATCGCTGCGACTCCGACGCCAAGCTCGTTCCAGGCGAGGATTTGAGCCTACTGCAAAACTTTAAAGCCACTATAGATTTCAATCTAACCGCAGGTGATGCACTGTACGTTCCTCCACGATTCCCTCACTGGGGCACGGCTACAAGCGACAGCCTCTGCTACTCCATAGGATTTCGTGCGCCGTCTATGGCGGAAATGATAGAAGGCTTCAGTGATTTCATCATCAAAGACCAAGATCCAGCACAGCGCTATGAAGACAGTAATTCGCAGATAGAACTAGGAAGTGCAGAGATCAGACCTGAAATGCTAGATCCTAGCTATCGCCAACTCACTGAACGACTTGCCCAGAAACAGAATTTTGCCGGCTGGTTCGGCTGCTACGTCAGCCAGCCAAAATACCCTGAACTAATCCAGCCCCTAGATGACGAACTTTCAGCTGAAGATTTTTCCGCCCTATTGATGGCGGGGTGCAACTAATGAAGAATCCCAGCTCTCGATTTGCCTTTATGGAATCTGCCGAGAAGGACTGCGTATTACTATTCGCCGATGGCGCCATGGTTAGCTTCTCCATGAAGCAGCTTTCGAATATTGCTGCATTCTGTGAGGCGCCTACAATCGTGCCTGGTACATCTAGCGAGTTACTAGCCGATCGCGAGATAGCGGAACTGCTGCGCCGATTGTTAAATCAAGGTAGTCTTCTCCCCTCTTCCTAGCCATTAACCTTGCGGTACACCGCATTACCGCAAGCACACCATATGCCGTTTACGAACATTC
>CASQMQ010000079.1 GCA_949430125.1 uncultured Pseudomonadales bacterium | reverse complement strand
ATTCTCGTCAACAATGCTGGGACTACCAAGTTTGTAGACCACTCAGATCTTCACGGCTTGAGTAGTGATGATTTTCAGCATATTTATGGCGTGAATGTGATTGGCAGCTATCAAATGATTCGTGCCGTGAGCGAGCAGATGCAATCGCAGGAAGAAGGCGGCGCGGTAGTCAATGTCGCCTCGACAGCGGCAGTTACCGGCATCGGTAGCTCGGTGGCTTATGCTGCCTCTAAGGGCGCGCTGGTGACGATGACTCTGTCTTTGGCGAGAGCATTGGGGCCTAAATTGCGGATCAATGCTGTGTGCCCAGGTTTCATTGAAGGCGATTGGCTGCGTGAAGGGCTAGGCGATCAAAAATATGAAGAGCTCATGGACTTTCATCGTAAGAATTCACCGCTTGGAGTTACAGCGACGCCCGAGACGGTGGCCGATGCAATTGTGTATTTCATCAGCGGGCCTCAGGTAGTAACCGGTGAAACGCTAATAGTTGACGGTGGGCGACACCTGACCATGACGCCTCTGGGACGGAGATAGGAAGAGACGCTTCACAATACGATTCGCTGTTACTTAGCCACGGGGCGCTTTTGTAGTTTCCGTTGCAGGGTGCGGCGATGCATCTTCAGCTGTCTGGCTGTTTCGGAAATATTTCCATTGTGTTCATTCAGTATCTTCTGAATATGTTCCCACTCCAGTCTGCGCACAGACATAGGTTCGAGGTCGTGTCGCCTCTGGGTGGGCAGTCGAGTTAGATTTATCGGTGTCTACTAATAGAGCGCTGAGAATTTCGTCGGCGTCTGCTGGCTTAGCCAAATAATTGTCTGCGCCTAATTTGATTGCCTCAACCGCAGTGGTGATGCTCGCGTATCCGGTAAGTATTAGAATACGGCTACTTGGGTTGCTGTGCTTTAGTGGAGCGATTAGTCCCAAGGACGTATGGCCACCAAGGTTCAAGTCCAATATGGCATAGTTAAACTGCGCACTCTTTATCAGCAGCAGGGCCTCATCTTCGTTAGCCGCGTGTGACACTTCGTAATCACGATGCAAAAGTGCGCGAGTCATCACCCGAGAAAAAACCTCGTCGTCCTCGACTAGTAAAATATGTTCCTTATCCATTTTCCTGTCTCTATAAGAGCTGGCGTCTGTGCTTACAGCGCGGGTTGGGGAAGGCGGATGATGCTAAGTGCGCCGCCTTCTTTCATGTTGAGCATCTCGATAGAACCATTGAGTCGCTCGATCGCAGCATTAGCGAGAAATATTCCTAGGCCCATGCTCTCTTTTCGTCTGGAAATAAAGGGCTCGCCAAGCTTCTCCATAACATCTTTGGGAATTCCGGGGCCGTCGTCCTTAATCGAGATTTCGAACTTGAAAGGCGATTCCTTGGTAATGCTAAAGTGGACGACTACATTGCTGTGCGCAGCCTTGATAGCATTTTCGATAATATTGATCACTGCATGTTTGACACTTAGATTCGAGGTAACGAACCGATTCCGACTTGTCGTCGATATGGAATTCGATCGAAGAGGCTGGGTGTATGTTCACAATATAATCTTGAATGTCATCTGCGAAGGTCTCGAGCGATACGTTCTCAATTTCTTCAGGATTGTCTTTGTTGTAATAACGAATAAGTTGCGTAAGAGAATTTTTACAGCGCGTCACTTGCTGTCTTAGTAGCGATATGTCGCTTTTTATATCGCTAGCCCTAAGCTCTTCGGCATTTAGGTTATCCAAATCGGTTAGCAACACGGCCATTGTAGACAGGGGCGTACCTAGCGCATGCGCTGTACCGGCAGAAAGAGTGCCTATAGCTACCAGCTGCTCATTACGTAATTCATTCTCGCGCGCTTGGGCGAGGTTCAGCTCACGAATTTTTATGGCATTGGCCATGCGCGTGATAAGCACGGATATGAGAATGGCGCTCACCACGAAGATAACCCACATGCCCACGAGATGGAGTTGAAAAGTCATTACTTCGTTCTGTGGAGACATTGCCATACCATGATCGAGTGATAGGTCCAGTAGCAAGAACGAGGTATAAATAAGAATGCCCCCTATAGAAAATACATTCACAAAGGTTTGCGGCAGAAGAGTGGCTGTGAGCGCGAGCAATACCAGCAAGTAAGAAATGAGCGGATTGCTCGCCCCGCCGGTATTTAGTAACAGTATGATCAGGAAGAATACATCTACAAGAATGTGGTAGAACAGCTCGAAGTTGCTGATAAAATTCGACGCAGCAAGGCGCCAATACCCGATTAGAACGGAAAGTAGGATGCCGGCGATCAAATAGATGATAAATGTGACCGGAATTTCCAGTTCAAAAAAAGCTTGTAGGACGATTACGGCTGCCACACTGGCTGCGGTTACGAAGGTGCGTAACAGTAGAAGCCGCTGTAGGCCCTGTCTCCCGAGGCTCGCGCCATCGGAAGAAACGGGGATGAGCAAGCTGAGGAATTCTGAAATTTTAGTTTGAGCTTTCATTTCTCTATTCTACCGCAAAGGCAGGTCAGGCGGAAGCGAAGGGCAGCGGTAGGGACAATATGCCGCAGCCCCTGAGTGCAGTAGGGCTGGGCTATGCAATGGGGTAGTGGCGGGGTATATTGCATCGCCACTAAGGCAAATAGCCAAGGAATAACCAAAAGCAGTACTGCCTTGATACGACCATGACCTATAGCTCCAAACCGACAATGCTGAGTTTGCTAAGCAGAATACTCGAACTTGAATTTGGCGAGTCTCGATTGCAGCACTATGGTCTTTTTGAAGACTCGAATTGCGTGAGCCAAAACACCGCTACCGAGCTTCTTGATGGCCAGCAGAGGTTCACACACAGCCTTGACGAATTAGTCGGAAAGAACGATGCGAATGCTGTTGTTCTCCTAGTTGGCGATTCCCTCCTACATCTCGCTAAATCAATGGCTGAAACCGGCAAACCCGTCTATTGGTTTGGGTCGAAGAGCTTGATGAATTCCGATATCGATGCTCTGGTAAGTTTTCAGTATGCGGGTGAAGATTTTTTGGCATCGACTAATCCTGCTGCCGCTGATGTATTGATTCATGCGGGTTCGATACGTTATCTAGACCAGATGGCGCTGCTCAGTAAGAGCCGAAGTTTACTCGGTGATTCTGGCCAGCTTATTCTTTTCAGCGAATTTCTTGTTGATGATTCTTGCATAGAGTATTCAGCACTTCCTAACCTCACCTCATTTAAGCAGCTTTCCAAGCGACTCGGTTTTGAGGAGTTAGAGAGTAGAGATCTGTCGGTGAGCGCGTCGCATACCCTGAAATTGCTGTGTCCATTGCTAGAAACGCATGGTGCAGTGCTCGCCCGCGAAGCTGCAGAGAATTCTAATCTGCTGGCAGATATGCATGCTGAATTTTCAACTATGCGAGACGAATTCTCGACCGGTAGACGCGGATTTTATCTCTTTGTGTTACGCAGGGAGTCTAATACTTTTTATGAATGGGCAGATGCGGAGTTTGGTGACATTCAATCTTTTAATCCGCTTGAGGTTGCAGGTCTGTTTGAGAAAAGTTTCAACGTCGACTTCGATGAAGAGCTATGGAATTGGAAATATGTTCAGGGTGACGGTAAGTGTGTGGTTGTGCGCCTGAACAAGCAGAGCGACATCGTGGCGCACTATGGTGGAGCTCCGCGAAAGATTGCCTATTTTGGTGAATCATCTATGGCTATTCAGCCCTGCGATGTGATGGTGCATCCAAGTATCCGCAAGCAATACGGTAAGGGCAGTCTCTTCTTTGAGGTGGCAGCTACTTTTCTGGAACGAGAGATTGGGAACACAGTAAATCATTTGCTGGGATTTGGCTTTCCGAACCAGAAGACAATGAATATTTCAAAACGTCTCGGCTTGTACGAGAAAACTGATGACTTTATTGAGATTGTCTATCCTGTTTCGCAGGCGAGCGGGGAACAGGAGCGACATCAAGCTATGATCGTGGACTACGATCCTCTTGATGCTGCGTCTCGCGGGGAGCTTGATAGCCTCTGGGCCCTTATGAAGGACGATTATAGGGGTGGCATTATCGGAGTTCGAGATGCCGAGTATATTCAGCATCGCTACATGAACCACCCTTTCTCGAAATCAAAGCAATATCGCTGTGTAATTATACGTGCGCAAAGCTCGAAAAAGGCGCTCGCGTTCGCGGCAGTGAAGGAACACGATGGCAGTAAGTTGTTGATGGACTTGATATGCCCAGTAGCAGCTATGAAATCGGCAATATCTATTTTAAAACAAGAGCTTAGCAGAGGAGAGGGCGGTTCGGTTTTGCGTCTGTGGGTTACAAAATCGGGCAAGGATAAGGTCTTCACCGCCGGCGCGATTGTGAATGAATTGGGTATTGAGATACCCTGTAACAGTTGGAATCCCGGACCTAACTCAGGGGTGCTCTATGGCGCCTGGTGGTTGACAGCTGGGGATATGGATTTTATCTAGTCAGGCTTGCCCTGTGTCGTGAATCGGCTTTGTGGCTCTGCGGCTTAAGTAACATATACTTACTCATGTATTTGAAATCAAATTCAGAAAAATAGAGTTGAATAGCCAATAGGAACAATAGCAAACATGAATAGCAAAAACATTTATGAGATCGATCTCGATCAGAATCAGGCTAATTTCGCACACTTAACACCACTCAGTTTTATCGAACGCTGTTCTAGTGTTTATCCGCGGAAGGTTTCGCTGATTCATGGTGACAAAGAATATACCTGGGCTGAGACCTACAAACGCTGTTGCTTGCTTGCTTCGGCGCTTCTGAAAATGGGCATAGGCAAGGGCGATACAGTAGCGTTCATGGGAGCCAACACTCCTGAAACATTCGAGGGGCACTTCGGCGTTCCTATGACTGGAGCGGTGCTCAATGCCTTAAATGTGAGGCTAGATGCCAAGGCTATTGCATTTATTCTAGAGCACGCAGAAGCCAAAGTTCTATTTACTGACAGAGAGTACAGCGACACGATAAAGACCGTGTTGGAACTAGTGCCGCAGGAGCTAACAGTCATCGATATAGATGACCCATCTTTCTCCGGAGGAGAATTGTTAGGCTCTGAAGATTATGAGGCTTTCTTAAAGAAGGGCGATGACGACTACAGCTGTTTCCAAATTGAAGACGAGTGGCAGGCCATCTCATTGAATTATACTTCGGGTACCACGGGCGATCCTAAGGGAGTTGTCTTCCACCACCGTGGCGCGTACCTGAACGCAATCTCAAACAATCTGTGCTGGGATATGACGGCGCATCCTATCTACTTATGGACACTGCCGATGTTTCACTGCAATGGCTGGTGTTTTCCTTGGGGATTGGCGGCCGCAGCGGGTACGAGCATCTGTCTTCGCCATGTGCGCGATGCAGCTATATTAGATTCTATGAAGAAGCACAATGTGTCACATTTTTGTGGTGCTCCTGTCGTGCTGAATACGATTGTGAATGCGGACGATAGTCTTAAAGTGGGTATTAAGAAGGGAATAAAAGCGATGACAGCCGGTGCTGCTCCACCTGCGGCAGTTATCGCAGGTATGGAGAACATGGGATTTATCGTTACTCATGTATATGGATTAACTGAGACATATGGTCCCTGTGTAGTCTGTGCGCCACAGGACGGCTGGGCCGAGCTTTCGATTAGCGAGAGAGCTGAGCTATTAGCTAGACAGGGTGTGAGGGCACCACTGCAAGATGAGCTCATGGTCGCTGATCCAGAGACTCTCAGGCCCGTTCCGAAGGACGGCAAAACTATGGGAGAAATATTCATGCGTGGAAACTTGGTCATGAAGGGTTACCTTAAGAACCCTAAGACCACAGCAGAGTCTTTCAAAGGTGGGTGGTTCCATTCGGGCGACCTCGCTGTCTGGGATGAAGAGGGTTACGCGCAAATTAAGGATCGTTCTAAAGATATAATCATCTCCGGCGGTGAGAATATATCTAGTTTAGAAGTCGAGTCAGTATTGTTCAAACATCCAAAAATAATGGAGGCTGCCGTCGTGGCCGCTAGTGACGAAAAGTGGGGAGAAGTTCCCTGCGCTTTTGTTTCGCTAAAAGCAGGTCAGGAAATGGAGGTCGACGAACTAATTGCGTACTGTCGAGAAGAATTAGCGGGCTTTAAGATACCGAAGAAAGTTGTGTTCGGTACTATCGCGAAGACATCCACTGGTAAGGTGCAGAAATTCTTATTGCGTGAGACGGCTGAACAAGTTGGCTATGCGCTGAAAAAGTAATTTCTAAAAACATTCTGTAAAGAAACGGGTCATATGACCCGTTTCTTTACAGAATTCAGCCTATGCGCTAATGTGCCAAAGCTTGAGCGCCACTCTCTCTAAGGTGCTTAGACGAGCCAAACTATGATGTAAATAAGTTATTCAATTTGAACTATGTACTAATGAGCTACTAAGGTAGGCACTATGATTTTAAGAAAAATAACAATTGCACTTTCAATTATCTCGTTCCTATTGCTACTTCCTGCGCTAGTTCTCGCTCAGGGTAGGGTGGTTGAATCTGACAGCCATCGCTTCGAGGAGGTCGCGGAAGGGGTCTGGTTGGTAACGGGCACGGGCTCTGTGTTCACAATGAGTAATGTTATGGTCTTGGTTGGTGAATTCGATACCTTAGTCGTGGATTCCCATGTAACTCCTACTGCGGCTCGTGCATTACTGGCTTCGATACCGGTGATTACTGATAAGCCCGTTCGCTATCTTGTGAACAGCCACTATCACTTTGATCATGCCCATGGCGCTCAGGCTTTCCCGGATGGAATCGAAATCATCGGCCATGAATTTACGCGGAAGAAGCTTAACGGCGAGCTAGGTAATGTACTAGAAGAGAATACTTTTAAGAGCTTCTCCGATCCGGTTCCAGCAACGGTGGCGAACCTTGAACGTCAGGCAGCTGCAGAGACTGACCCAGCGCGTAAGGCAAGATTAGAAGAGCGTCATAGGGTGCAGCGAGATTACATGAACGCTATTGACGAAGTGCAACCTACGCCACCGAATATTACTCTCGAGACAAAGATGACCTTGTTTCAAGTTGTTGCCGATGGCAGTCGCGAGATTCAACTTCATCATTTTGGTCGTGCTCATACTGGTGGCGATGTGATGGTCTATCTTCCGCAGGATAAAATCGTGTTTACTGGCGATATGATGCTGCCGGGACTTGCCTATATGGGTGATGGTCATGTTGATGAGTGGCCAGCCACACTTGATGGTCTGCTGTCACTCGACTTCGATACATGGCTTCCAGGTCATGGTCCGGTGATGCGTAGTAAGGAGACAATAGGGCACTTTCAAGTTTATCTTCGCGACTTGTGGAGTAAAACCTCGCAGATGCATAGCGACGGTGTGAGCTTCGAACGTGCTGCGCAGCAGATCGATATGACTAACCACAGCCAAAATTTTGCGCAGATTCGCGCAGCAGGTGCAGACCCTAGGGCTATTCGCCGGATTTATCAACTGCTCGATCAGTAGTGCTTAAGCTAGTATTGAGGCACAAAAAAGGGGGTTCGTTTGAACCCCTTTTTTGTGCCTGGTGTAATCGAGTGCCTGTCAGTCTATCGTTGTATAAGGAGCGACGGAATAAGGCTTATTGCTGTAACTGTCTATGATGGCTTGCATGGCCGTTACGCCCACATCCTGTCGAACGGTTAGATGTCTGTATGTCGTGATTTGAGTCATCATGATGCCGATCATGTTCTCCACCGGATCAACCCAAAAAATCGTGCCCCATGCGCCACCCCAGCTAAATGTGCCGGGAGTAAGCGGGTCGCGTGCGGTGCCAGCATCATTTACTAGCCCAAATCCAAGTCCAAAGGTATATCCCGGTCCGCGAATGTACACATCATTCTCTCCACTATGATTGCTGATCATAAGGTTTACTGTCTTGGGACTCAACAGCCTCACCCCATCCAGCTCGCCGCCATTCAACAACATCTGGCTAAAGCGCCAATAGTCGGAAACCGTGGAGGAAAGTCCTGCTACGCCGCCAAAATACGTTGTCTCCCGATACTCGGTCTCCCGGAAGAGTTCGATCGTCTGGTTGGGGCCACTCGGGCTATAGACTGCAGCGACACGATCGACCTTGTCCTTAGGGACTATATAGGAGGTATCGTGCATCTTTAGAGGGTCGAGTATTTTTTCTTGTAGATAGTCGACGAGGCTCTGTCCTGATATGCGTTCCACTAATAGCGCCACATAATCAGTTGAGCTTCCATATTGCCAGTCGTCTCCGGGGTGAAAGCTCAAAGGCAGTGGTGCACGATTGATAAGCGTTTCTTCCAGAGTTGCCTTGCGTGGTAACAGGGCCAATTCTTCTTCAGTTAATACCTCGCGGCTAGGGTCGACCCCGGCCGTGTGGGAAAGCACGTGGCGAAATGTAATGGGTCGATGCGCAGACATGCGATAGTTAGTGCCATCCTCTTCGATGACAACTTGCTTACCTTTTAGCTCGGGGATCCAATCGGTGATGGGGTCGGTTAACAGGAAGTTACCTTCTTCGTAGAGCATCATCAAAGCGGTCGACACTATCGGTTTGGTCATCGACATGATGACGAAGATGGAATCATCCGTCATCGGCTCGTTGCTTTCTTTGTTTTTCCAGCCCTGCG
The DNA here is from genome assembly GCA_949430125.1 of uncultured Pseudomonadales bacterium. Lineage (GTDB taxonomy): Bacteria > Pseudomonadota > Gammaproteobacteria > Pseudomonadales > Pseudohongiellaceae > UBA9145. Next base: position 3,588 of record CASQMQ010000079.1, on the reverse strand, counting down.
ACTCGACGTGTATTACCTTGCCGTTGCGCGATACCAAAGAGACGGTCCCCGCAAGCATATTGCTATCGATATAGCGCTGCATAGTGCTGGAGAGGCGCTGCAGACGTTCGGATGATACGCCGACGTCCTCTGGCGCGGCAGTTGGGAAATCGTTTGCCTGTGCAATACTGTTGGCGATCAGCATGGGCAGTGCCAAGAGTAGAGCGCAGACCTGTTTAAGAGACTGTTGGAGATTCTTCATGACTTACTCCGAATTATTATTTTAGGTGGGTAGAGAGTGTGCTTGGATAAGTCAGCCTGAGCCAGTATAAGTGACGCCAGCGGGATTTGACCAGCAATCGCTTTTGCTTCATTCTCGGCCAACTTTTATAAAGTCGGGGCTGCCCTTGAAATGGCCCCACCCAAGGGACAGGCAATGACAAACGAAACAGAAGTGGATCGACCGATATTCTTGAAGCCCGGTCACAATGCAGGCGATCTAGTGGAATCCAGCAAGTGGAAGATTCTGCGTGAGGAGCGAGGCTTAGTGGAGGTGGATGCTCATCTACCTGATCATCTGTTGAACCCAAGGGATCAGCTGTTTGGGGGGTTTACTGGTACTTATGTCGATATGATCTCTATATTCACGGTGCGTACACTATTTAAATCCCAGGAGGATTTTAAGTGGTCGGCAACCGTTAATATGCGCATAGATTATTTCGCGCCAGTTTTAGGGCCGAGATTCTTGCTGAAGGGAGAATTGATTAAAGATGGCCGCACTACTTGTTTGGTAGCCACGCACTTCACCGATATGGAAGGTAATAAATTAGTCTATGCCATTACGACTCTGCGCAAGAGTACCTAGCGGCGAGCGATAATAGTGATAGAAGATTAGGCCAATAGAAAGGCTGGTGGGATTGCTCCCACCAGCCTTTTTCGTCGTGTGCTGGCTTAATTACTACTGCTAACTACAAAGAATAGCCTCTCTCATCATGATCTGTAATGTCCAGACCCATCTGTTCTTCTTCCTGAGTGACGCGAATGCCAGATGTTACAGCAGCCACTACCTTCAGAATTATGAACGTGAGTACGCCTGTATAGGCAGCCACCGAGAGAATGCCGATGATCTGCACCATGACCTGCGAGCCCATAGTCATGCCCTGGGCAAGTCCGTTACCGCTGAAGATTCCTAAGTTCGCCAGATACTAATATGCCGGCTAGGAAAGTACCGACGATACCGCCGACACCGTGCACAGGAAACACATCGAGAGAGTCGTCGATTTTTATTTTCTGCTTTAAGTAGGTAGTAGCGAAATAGCAGACAACACCACCGCTAAGGCCAACAAGGAGTGCGCCAGCTGGTCCGACGGAGCCGGAGGCGGGAGTGATCGTCGCGAGGCCTGCTACCATGCCAGTGATTGCGCCAAGGCCGCTGGGCTTGCCAAATTTTATCCATTCTATCGCCATCCAGGTTAGTGCGCCGGTCGCAGCAGATATGTGTGTGACGAACATGGCCATGCCGGCGCTGCCGTCAGCGGCAAGTGCGCTACCGGCGTTAAATCCGAACCAGCCAACCCAGAGCATGCCTGCGCCGGTGAAGCTCATGGTCAGGTTGTGGGGCATTATCGGTGCTGTTAGAAAGCCTTCGCGCTGTCCAATGACGAGAGCAAATACCAATGCTCCAATACCTGCCGTTACATGCACCACGGTGCCGCCAGCGAAATCGATCAGACCCATCTGGCCTAGCCAGCCGCCACCCCAGACCCAGTTTGCTACAGGGAAGTAGACTATCAGCGTCCACAGGCAGAGAATAACAACATGGCTGAGAATTTAATTCTCTCCGCGAACGCACCCACGATCAGAGCCGGGGTAATGATTGCGAAAGTCATCTGAAAAGAGGCGAAGACAGTTTCCGGAATGTCGCCGGAGAGGGAGTCGACAACGACGCCGTTAAACATCATTTTGCTCAGTCCACCCCAGTAGGCCGATTCAGAAGGGCCAAAGGCTATGCTGTAACCAACGACCAGCCACAGGATAGAAACTACAACGGCAATTGAGAAGCACTGCATGAGCACAGAGAGTACGTTTCGAGTCCTGACAAGTCCGCCGTAGAAGAGTGCGAGTCCTGGCAGGGTCATAAAAAGAACGAGAGCAGTCGAAGTTAAGATCCAAGCGGTATTGGCGCCGTTTAATACGTCCTGTGCCGAGGCCACGCTAGGTAGAAGGAGTAGAAGTGCAGCTGCGAAATACTTAGTTCTAAGAATACTAGTTATCATTTTGTCTGAGCTCCTAAAGCGCGTCGTTGCCAGTTTCGCCAGTTCGTATTCGAATGGTTTGTTCCAAATTGCTGACAAAGATTTTGCCATCACCGATCTGCCCGCTATTCGCCGCCGTGCAGATTGCTTCAACAACTTGATCCGATAGTTCATCAGATACAGCTATTTCGAGTTTTACCTTGGGGAGGAAGTCGATAACATACTCAGCACCACGGTAAAGTTCCGTGTGCCCTTTCTGGCGGCCGAAGCCTTTGACTTCAGTCAGGGTCATGCCGCTCACGCCTAATTCAGACAATGCTTCCCGTACATCATCGGCTTTAAACGGCTTAATAATTGCGGTAATAAGTTTCATTGATTCTCTCCGGCATCATTATGAGTCGCCTCTGAAATTGCAGGAGGCAAAATTGCGCGATTCTGGTTCTTTTTATTGCTGCTAAATTTTTATGGAAAATTTATTTGATAGTAAAAATGTTAGCGCAGCTGTTGGTGTTATTAAGCCTTCGAAAGAGTCTAGGGACTCGATTTTTCGATTAAACAGCACTACACAGTCACAAAACTTTACCATGTCATTTCCTAAAGCACCAATTCGGAGCGCTGTTTTCCCGTTCGATTCGGAACAAAAATTTATTCTGGTGCGTTACTGAAACACAGATTTGAATTAAATGCAGCTTATAATTTTATCCTTTTTAATAATTCTCAGAGAGTGAAATTAGGTTATACTTTTTTGGAAGATGATTATCATGATACAAATGTTTTCGCTTCAAGGTATTTAATAGACACTTCAATAAAGAATCATTTTACTGGAGTGTTTGATTTTACGATTGCTAAAATTATAAAGCCTAGTATTACTTATAAATATGTGGAAAGACCACAAGAATCCTATAGTATTGTTGATGCAAAACTTGCTGCAGCTATTAAATCATTTTCTGTATTTATACTCTTTAATAATATTTTTGATACAGAATATTATGAAAAGGATAATGTAATTATGCCAAGGAGTAATTTTGAGTTTGGACTGACTTATACATTTAGATAAAAATCAATATTTACTGGGTTAAAAGCAAATATCTCTGTTAAAATAAATCAAATTTAATCGCTTTTATAAAATTTGAGAAGTTTGTAAAATAATACAGTTCCAACATACAAAGCCATGCCATAGCAAGTATGACAAATAAAAGTTCGTAGCAGTAAAATGTCTTTAATAGAACTATCAGCTCCAGCCCATCCCAGACCAAGTGCGGGCATTTCTAGATACAAAGGCATAAACATAAATAACCACATCATAATTAATGCAGGTAGTATTTTTGGTCTGGATTTCAGGATTTTAAAACTT
>CASQMQ010000078.1 GCA_949430125.1 uncultured Pseudomonadales bacterium | reverse complement strand
GATACCCTTTGGGAACTTGGCGATTAACGGTTTCGCAACATTGCTCAATCTTGCCCTGCCTTCGATGGTCCTGATGTCGAGTCCCTCCGACAACTTGTCAAAGAAGAACTGCTCCAATGGTGTGGCCTTCTCGATCAACAAGTTGAATGCAGCCTCGCCGATCTTGCGTACTAATGTATCGGGGTCTTCGCCTTCGGGAAGAAACAGAAACTTCACCTGACGACCATCTTGCATTTCTGACAGGCTTGCCTCTAAGGCTCGCCATGCTGCGGTTCTGCCCGCGTTGTCGCCATCGAAGCAGAATACAACCTCAGGAACCAGGCGGAAGAGTCGGATCAGGTGTCGATCACTGGTCGCTGTGCCTAGTGTGGCAACCGAATTGCGAATACCCATCTGTGCAAGGGCAATTACATCCATATAGCCTTCGACTATCAGGATACGTTTGAGTTTGTTGTTTGCCTTCTTCGCCTCGAATAAGCCATATAGCTCCGCTCCCTTGTGAAAGACAGTCGTCTCTGGGGAGTTCAGGTATTTTGGTTTGTCATCGCCAAGAACTCGACCACCGAACGCGATAGTGCGTCCACGGCTATCGCGAATTGGGAAAATTATTCGATCACGAAATCGATCGTAGTAACGAGCGGGTTCAGTGTTGGTGTTTTCGCTGCCCGGGGCTTTTCTAGGTTCTTTCTCGATAACCATGCCTGCTTTGAGGAGGGACTTTTGTTCATTAGCATCCCCTGCGATCGCTTTCAATAGGTTGTCCCAGCCAGGTGCGGCATAGCCTATGCAGAAATCCCGAGCGATTTCGCCGCTCACGCCTCTAGCTTTCAGATAGTCGACGGCCGATTTGCGTTGCTCATGACGACGCAGTTGCTGGCAATAGAATTTGCTCGCTTGCTCTAGGACTTCGAATAGCTTGCTGTTCTCAGATTGCCTGCGAGTTGCCGCAGCATTTTCTTCGCGCGGAACTTCCATGCCATTGTCTCGCGCCAGGGACTCCACCGCCTGCGGAAAATCAGTTTGATCGAAGTTCATGATGAAGCCGATGGCGTTGCCGCCGGCACCGCAGCCGAAGCAATAATAGAATTGACGCTCGGGCTGCACGCTAAATGATGGCGTTTTTTCCTTATGGAAGGGGCAGCAGGCAGAATAGTTCTTGCCGGACTTTTTGAGCGTGACTCGCTTGTCCACAACTTCGACGATATCTGCTCGGCTGAGCAGGTCATCGATGAATGTTTGTGGAATTAGTCCAGCCATGGGTCAAAGGATCCAGAATTTTCAAATGTAGGCGGTGTAGCGCGAGTTGTGGCTATCTGAGCCGAACCAATGCTTGAGTGCTATTGTATCCAAATCTAGGTGTATTTGCTGCGGGAGCGTTCGCCAATTTACGGAGAACAAGTTCTATGGCAGACAGTTTGGAGAGAAGAAAGGAGGCGTTGGATGTTCGCTCTGACTAGGCGAGTAGCGCTTTAATCTGCTTGCTGACTTCGGCCATATCGGCGCGTCCGACCACTTGCGGGCGAACTAGATTCATTACTTTGCCCATTTCCTTCATAGAGGCCGCACCCGACTCACTCACAGCCGATTTGATGATTTGTGCGAGCTCGTCAGCTTCCAGCGCCTGTGGCAGGAATTCTTGTATCACTTCGATCTCAAACTGTTCCTGAGCAACCAACTCTGGGCGATTGGCAGGCGCGTATTGACGAATGGATTCGCGGCGTTGCTTAATCATCTTGTCCAGAATGCCAATTACGCGAGCGTCATCTGGATCGATGCGTTCGTCGACTTCGACGCGCTTGATTTCAGACAATGCAAGACGAATAGTGCCCAGGCGCGGCTTATCTTTAGCCCGCATGGCATCTTTCATTGCTTCGGTGAAGGCTTGTTTGAGAGGACTGTCAGACATGTTGATCCGAATACCTGCGCAGCGCAGGGAGGAAAAGCATCGAGATGATGCTTTCCCGATGGTAAGACCTAATATAGGCGCTGGCTCTTCTTGCTTTCGCGTTGCACTTTCTTCAAGTGACGCTTAACCGCAGCAGCAGCCTTACGCTTACGCACAGCAGTAGGCTTTTCGTAGAATTCTCTGCGGCGCACTTCCGCTAGTACTCCGGCTTTCTCACAAGAGCGCTTAAAGCGGCGCAGGGCCACGTCGAAAGGTTCGTTATCTTTAAGTTTTACCTGGGGCATTGAACTAAACACCTACCTTTAATAGTTTTACTGTTAATTTTGTGTAAACAAGCTAGTTTACTTGTCGTTCCGGCCCGGTTTCCAAAAAAATCCTAGGACGCGGGATTACAGGGGCGCTAATATTAATGCTCCGTGGCCCTAATTGCAAAAGAATTAGTCCTTATCGGCTAGGAAACTCGTCGATTTGCGAGGAATTTGGGATATGGCTCTATATTTGGCATGATTGCCACTTTCCCAGCTACCCCGATTGCGATTAAGAGCAGTTTTATAGCAGGTTGAGAGTGCATGAGAGCAAAAGTGAGAGAGTTAAACCGTTGATAGTACTGGGTATTGAAACATCATGTGATGAGACCGGAGTCGCTCTATATGACAGCGAGCGCGGTCTGTTGGCCGATTGCTTGTACAGCCAGATTGAAATACACGCGCAATATGGTGGTGTAATCCCCGAGCTTGCGTCCCGCGATCACGTTCGAAAGACGGTGCCGTTGATCAAGGAAGTGATCGCCAAGGCGGGCATTGAGCAATCCGATATAGGTGGGGTAGCGTATACAGCAGGGCCTGGTTTGGTTGGTGCGCTGCTAGTTGGAGCCTCCATTGGTCGATCTCTAGGGATGGGATGGGATGTGCCGACTATCGGGGTCCACCACATGGAAGGCCATTTGTTGGCGCCTATGCTTGAGGATGAACCACCAGTGTTTCCATTCGTGGCTCTATTAGTCTCCGGAGGACATACACAACTCGTCGAGGTCGAAGGCATTGGTCGTTATGTTCTGTTGGGTGAATCCTTAGACGATGCCGCTGGTGAGGCGTTCGATAAAGTCGGCAAGATGTTGGGCCTACCCTATCCCGGTGGCCCCCATGTGGCAAAACTGGCAGTAGAAGGAGAGTCTGGAAAATTCACTTTTCCACGGCCGATGACGAACCGTCCTGGATTGGATTTCAGCTTTAGTGGGCTAAAGACTGCCGTACGCACTGCTATCGCTAAGGAGACTGGAACAGAAGGGACCTTAAATGACAGGCAGCGAGCAGATATCGCAAGGGGATTTGAAGAAGCGGTGGTCGCGACGCTTGCGATAAAATGCGGCCGAGCATTAGAGCATACAGGAATGCACACCCTGATCATTGCTGGGGGAGTTTCGGCAAATTTGCAGCTACGAGAGGTGTTGGAAAAAACAGTTGCGAAGTTTGACGCGAAACTGTTCTATGCGAAGCCACGTTTTTGCACCGACAATGGCGCAATGATTGCTTATGCTGGTTGCCAAAGATTGTTGGCAGGCCAGAAAGACGACTTGGAAATACGTGCGCAACCGCGTTGGTCACTAGAGGCCCTGTCTGCTATATAGAGAACTTCTAGTCGCGAATGGACTAGCGCTTTTCTGAGAATTTTGAATGAAGGATTAGGAATGGATATCGTTTATATTCGTGAGCTTGAGATAGAAACCATCATAGGTATCTACGATTGGGAGCGAGAACAGAAGCAGACGGTGAGTCTCGATCTCGAAATGGGAACAGACATTTCTCTGGCAGCGAGCAGTGAAGACATTGAAAAAACCTTAGACTATAAGGCGGTGGCGAAGCGCCTTATAGAATTTATCGAAGGCTCGGAATTTTTCTTAGTAGAGACTATGGCCGAGAAGGCCGCGCAGATCGTAATGCTAGAATTTTCCGTGCCCTGGCTCAAGCTGCGTTTGGGTAAGCCTGGGGCCGTCACCGGTTCTAAAGATGTGGGTGTAATAATTGAACGCACTGCTAAGTAGGTCTAGCTGTTTCCTGCCCGATAATGTTCTGCAAGGTAGTTGCAATTGACGACACTAGCTCTAAGCATAGGCAGTAACATCGACGCCGAGTCGAACATTCGGGCGGCGCTGGGTGCGCTGAGTTTAGAATTCGAAAACATTCGCAATTCTACAACCTACGAGAGCCAAGCGGTTGGCTTCGATGGCGACAATTTTCTCAATCTCGTGATCCTTGCTGACACGGATAAGGGGCTAGACGATGTCGCGGCCATTCTAAAGCGATTGGAAGATCAGCTGGGGCGTGATCGAGCGCAGGCCAGGTTTTCTGGCCGTACGATGGATATCGACATTCTCCTATATGGCGAGGAATCGGGAATGTGCTGTGGTATTGAATTGCCGCGTCCCGAGGTTGCGGAAAACGCCTATGTGTTACTGCCCCTCTCGGAGCTATTGCCCGACCTGGTGCATCCGGCAACGGGCATGTCATATCTGAACCTCTGGCAAGACTATGACAAATCGAAGCAGCAGCTCTGGGCGATTGAGATTGATTGGCCGGCCGGCTAGCGCAGGTTTCAATTGGCAGTCATTGCCATCTCCGCTAACTATTCATGGCAAAGTAATTCGAGTGCTGCTCAATTCTCTCTAGCCATTTCCCTATTGGGGCGTAGCTGCTTAGATCGAAACTGCCTTCGTGCGCCACATGGGTATAGGCATAGAGGCTGATATTGGCAATCCTTAACGCATCACCCACCAGGAAGTCTGTTTTTTCGAGCTATTGCTCTCATCACAGATAGCGCCTTATGCCCTCCATCTTGTTTTTCATCAAATTCAGGACGACATGCGTCGGGCAAGCCCAGATACTTATTAATATAGCGCGCAGTCGCGATCTAGGGCTCATGATTGTACTGTTCGAAGAACCGCCACTGCAGTACCTGCGCTCTAAGAAGTTGGTCGGGAGGAAGTAGTTCGCTTCCATCAGCGAGAAAATTGAGGATCGCATTGGACTCTGTGATTGTGCGGCCATCGGTGAGCACAAGGACGGGTATCTGAGTATCGGGGTTCATCTTTTTAAATTCATCGCTGTGTGTTTCTCCGGCGAGAATGTCGACGTGCAGTCATTCGTGCTCAATCTCGAGAAGGCTTGTCAGCAATTTAATTTTGTAGCAATTGCCCGACTGCATATCTACATAGAATTTGTACATAAGCGTATTTCCAGATGATAGATTGTAAAAAGCGCAGTACCAATAACTGCTAACTGATTAGACGAGATAGCGCCCGCCGTCAACTCGGACAGTCTGCCCAGTGACATAACAAGCGTCATTAGCCAAAAAGAAAACAGTGTCCGCAATATTCTGAGGTTCGCCTAGGGAGCGCAGGGGAATCTTTCCTAGCATTTTTTCTCGAGCTTCCAAGACCGCAGGATCAGATTCGTCTTCCAAAGAGGGAGGCCAGAGTATGGCGCCGGGAGAGACACCATTCACTCTCACTCTGGGGGCGAGCTCCTTAGCCAGCGACTTCGTCATCGCCTTCACTCCAGCCTTTGCCAAGCTGTAAATAGGAAAGCCTTTGAGAGGATTGTCTGCGTGCGTGTCTGTCATGTTTACTATCGATCCCGCTCGTTGCTCTAGCTCGGGAGCGAGTCGTTGGGCTAAGAAGAAGCCCGCTCTAAGATTGCTGTCGAACAAATCATCCCAGGTTTTGTGGTCACACTCGGCTAAGGGAGTTGGGTAGAACGCGGAGGCATTGTTTACCAGAACATCCAGGCGCTGATAGCAATCCAGTGCAAGTCGAGCAAGGGATTGCACCTGTTCTGAATCGGTAAGATCGGCTTGCAAGCAGAATGCGGAGCTTGACCGTACGGCATTAAGCTGGGCGACTAAAGCATCTGCCTCACTTTTGGATCTATTGTAGTGGATGATGACATTGAAGCCTTCGGCATGAAATTTCCTAGCAGTACAGGCCCCCAGTCGCTTGCTTGCTCCGGTGAGGAAGCAGACTCTAGTGTCATGGCTTTGATTTGTAGATGTCTTCATAGCAATCTGCTGCCAGTTTTAATTCGCCGCCTCAGAGGTCTTTAGCCGAGTCAGGATGTCACTCAATAAGTTGAGCCGGCTTTGTTGCACAAACTCTTGAGCGTTTTTTGGTTTAGCCTGTTTGAGCAGTGCCCCCAGGTTCAGCTGTGATAGCTCATTCAGTATCGTTGTTAGATAAGTATTCTGTGGATAGTCGCGTTCTTCAAGTCCTGTTCTACCTTTGGCATCCGCCTCGCAGGCAAGCAGGAATTTCTGCACGCGCTCAGGTCGACGGAAACCATCGAGCGCCTCTATCAGCTTCAGAAGCGGAGCTGGGCGTAGCTCTTTAATGCGGTGTAATTTTGTGTGATGCTCACAAACGAGGGCGGCGAGTTTAGAAAATTCATTCGGCACATGTAGACGCTTACTGATATCGGCCTGCAGTGGCAGGCCTAGGGTTTCATGCGCATAGTGGCTGGGCCATTTGGCCTTGTCAGTGACTCCTTTGCCTACGTCATGTACTAGGGCTGCATAGCGAACCACAGGGTCGTCGGTTAGCTTAGCCGCCTGCTGGAGGCAAAGAAGGATGTGCAAGCCTGTGTCCACTTCTGGGTGATACTTGACAGGTTGCGGTACGCCGAAGAGTCGATCTACTTCTGGTAGGATCAACTTGAGTGCACCACAGTTCCGTAGAACTCGAATGAACATATCCGGTGCTGGGCCGCCCATGGCTTGTTCAATTTCCTGCCAGACTCTCTCGCGAACGAGGGTATCGATCTCGCCGCTCTGGACGATGTCGTTCATTAGTTTTTGAGTTTCAGGGGCGACTGTAAAGCCGAGCCTCGCAAAACGCGCTGCGAATTTGGCGACTCTCAGTACCCGCAGAGGGTCTTCGGCGAATGCAGGAGAGACATGGCGCAGTACTTTGTCTTTAATGTCCTGACGACCGTCATAAGGGTCAATTATTTGACCATCGGTAGATTCGGCGATGGCATTGATGGTGAGGTCTCTGCGCAGGAGGTCTTGCTCTAGCGTGATAAATTCAGATGCATCGAACTCGAAGCCTAAATAGCCCACGCCAACTTTTCTTTCCGTTCGAGCTAGCGCATATTCCTGCTTGGTTTCGGGATGAAGAAACACGGGGAAGCCTTTGCCGACTTGCAAATAGCCTTGTTCTTTCATCAACCTAGCGTTGCTTCCTACGACGACCCAGTCCTTGTCCCGAGCGGGAAGGTCTAAGAGGCTGTCGCGGACTGCGCCGCCGACTAAATATATTTCCATAGTCATCTTGAATTGCTGTTTTGAATCTAGCTTATATTTAACTTTGGTCTAACTGGAGATGGAGTATAGTTGCTGATCTTCGAGTCGCATTAATGTCAGTTCGCGACCCCAGACATACCCAGTATCCAAAGCATAAACATGTTTCTTGCCAGTATAGCCTTCGAGTGCCGCCCAGTGCCCAAAAAGAATTATCGTTTCCGGTGTCATCGTCTCGTATTCGAACCAAGGTTTAAACCCCTGTGGGGCTGACCCTAGGCCTTCTTTCACATTGAATTGCATAGTTCCTATCTCGTCGCAGAAGCGAACTCGTGTAAGGTAATTGGTAATCACGCGTAAGCGGTCCAGATCTTCCAATTGGTCGTGCCAGCGATCAGGAGTGTTGCCATACATATGGCGCAGGAATTCTTTGTACTGGGTATCCAGCAATGCGAACTGAACCTCCGCCGAGAGATTCAATGTCTTCTGCAAGGTCCAGTGTGGTGCCACGCCCGCATGCACCATCAGGAAGTCTTTAACGCCGGTCTTAGTATCTAGGCTTTCATAGTGGGCGAGCGGCTGCGTTCGTAGCCAATCGCAGAGATGCTGGCAATCCATAGCGTTCAGCAAATCGTCTAGTGTGTCTTTGCTTCTGACAGGTGCACAACCTTCATATATTGCTATGAGATGTAGGTCATGGTTTCCCAATACGAGTTCTATGGAGTCGGTCATATCGTGCAAGAAACGCAATGTCTCCAGCGAATCAGGCCCGCGATTAACAAGATCGCCAACGCACCAAAGTTTGTCTTCGGATTCCGAGAATTTAACTTTTTTTAGCAGTTTCTTCAGTGGCTTGTAACAGCCCTGGAGATCGCCGACCACGTAGGTACTCATGTGAGATAGAAAGCTAATGTGTGTAATAAATGCATGGCTAAGAGTATAACATCACTCTGCGGCAACTTGTTTTAGACAGTTCTGGCTGCGTCCTCTAGTGAACGGCGAGTGGGGGAGCTAACAGGAAGGGGGGTATCTGCGCTGTAAACTTCTCACCGCCGGCACTCTGCATCTCATAATCGCCTTGCATGCTGCCGAATTGGGTTTCGATGATAGCGCCGCTGGTATAGTGAAACGACTGACCCGGCAGAATTTCTGGTTGCTGACCAATTACACCGGCACCGCGAATCTCCTCAACCTTCTCGTTGTCGTCTGTAATGTGCCAGTAACGATTCAATAGCTTAACCATCTCGTCGCTGCGATTGCAGATTTCTACCGTGTAGGCGAAAGCATAACGGTCTTCCTCGGGGTTAGATTGTTCTAGTAAAAAGTGTGTTCTAACGTCGATTTGGATGTCGGGCTGTTTATTCATATTGACTCACTTATTGCATCGCTTATTTTTACGTAGTCAGTAAGACTCAATTTTTCAGGTCTGAGAGTCATGTCTATCTCGAGATCGCCAAGTTCGATATCAGTTATAAGCGTCTTCAGGCTGTTTTTCAAGGTCTTGCGACGTTGATTGAATGCGGTGCGCACGACTACTTTAAGGCAGTCTGGATCTTTTGCTGTAACTGGTAGTTCCTTGTGGGGCGTTAACCGTACTATCGCCGAATTTACTTTCGGTTGAGGAGTGAAAGCCTGGGGCGACACGTTGAACAACTTCTCTACTTGACAATAATACTGCAGCATCAAACTAAGTCGTCCGTAGTTCTTATCGCCTACATTGGCTGACATGCGCTCCACTACCTCTAGTTGCAACATGAAGCTCATGTCTTCAATTTTCTCGTAGTACTTTAGTAAGTGGAAAAGAACGGGCGTCGAAATGTTGTAAGGAAGATTGCCGATGATACGAATTCGTTTGCCACTAAGCTCGAGATCGTTCAGGTCGAACTTGAGAATATCGTGTTGGTGAATGTCCACATTGTCGTATCCGCGGTATTGATGTTTAAGGTGCTCAGCTAGGTCACGATCCAATTCGACACAGTCCAATCTTGCGCCGGAGCCTGCTAGTTGCTTAGTGAGAGCACCTTGTCCAGGACCTATCTCTAGAAGATGGTCGTCACTCGAGGGCGTGATCTGGCTAATAATACGATCGATGACTTGTTGGTCGTGAAGGAAATTCTGACCAAAGCGCTTGCGGGCCTGGTGTGCCGTGCCAGTACTCAGAGTTACCGCTTTAGGTTGCGCCACTAGGACTGTCTCCAGTGTTTGCTCATTTCCAACGCTGTAGTGATCGCATTAATGAGGCTTCCTGTTTCAGCCTTGCCAGTTGCGGCTAGATCCAGTGCGGTGCCATGATCGACCGATGTTCTTATAATAGGCAGTCCTAGGGTGATATTACTTGCCGCTCCGAAGCCCTTGAATTTCAGTACGGGCAGCCCCTGATCGTGGTACATCGCGAGAACGGCATCGGCGTTGGAGAGGTATTTGGTCGTAAAAAGTGTGTCGGCAGGCAGAGGGCCAATCAGGTCTATTCCCTGATCTCGCATCTGTTGTAGAGCAGGTTCAATAGTCTCGATCTCCTCGCTACCTAGGTGTCCGCCTTCGCCGGCATGAGGGTTGAGCCCGCACACTAAAATCTTGGGTGTAACAATTCCAAATTTTGATTGTAGATCGGCGTTCAAAATTTTGATGATAGCGTGCAATAGCTCTTTCGTGATCGCGCCTGGTACAGCGCTCAGTGGTAGGTGCGTCGTCGCCAAGGCTACGCGAAGGCCTTCGGTCGCCAGCATCATAACAGTAAGATCTTGGTTGCAAAATTCGGCGAGATACTCGGTATGACCTGAGAAGGGTATTCCTGCATCATTGATAATGCCCTTGTGAACTGGGCCTGTGACCATTGCATCGCAATTGCCATCGCTGACAGTCTGCGCGGCTACTCGTAGTGTCTCAAGCACGTATTCCGCATTCGCCTTATCCAGCACCCCAGGTGCTGCTTTGGATCGCAATTGAGCGGGAAGCACCGTTAGTTCTCCCGCTTTTGTTTCTAGGGGTTCAGTAGTTGCTTCGAAGGTCTTGAGTCTTAGTGGATGGCCTAACTGCGCAGCTCGATTCGCTAGCAGCTTAGGGTCGGCGACGATGACCAATTCAACATCGCTAGGAGGGTTCTGTGCTATGGCTATGCATAGGTCGGGACCTATGCCAGCTGGCTCTCCTGGCGTGATAGCTATTCGGTGTGTCACAACGGCTTTCCTACGAAGCTATCTGGGTGGTCTCTCGTGGTCTTAGATAGCGAGGTCTTCTGAGTAAGGTTTGTTAAGTAAGGTCTGTTGAATGAAGTCGAAGCGAGCACTAATCGATAAACTCTACGAAGGCTTCTTCGCGAATCTCTATTAGCCAATTCTGTAATTCCAAATCAAACTTGCGATTACGTAAGGAGCCCTCTGCCTGATTGCGTGAGTAGATTGTGCTTAGGTCGGTTACGCGGCGTTCTATAACCTCTGCAATATGCCAGCCATTGGTCGTGCGGAATGGCTCGCTCAGATCTCCTATATCGAGAGCATCTATCATAGACGCCATATCTGGTGGCAGTTGTCCCTCGTTGATCCAGTCCATGTCGCCGCCTGCAACGACGGAACTGTCGTCGTCGGAATTCTGTCGCGCCAGCGTCGCAAACTCTTCGCCGTCTACAATTTGCTGTCGAAATTCGCGAATAGTATCTTCTGTCTGTTGTTCGTCCCGAATCTCATTAGGAGTGAGCATGATGTGGCGAAAGTTTGTTTGCTTTACCATCTGCTCAGTGCCGCCAGCCTTGTTCGATAGTTGAATTAGGTGAAAGCCATTTCCTGCTTCAATAGGCCCTTCTACATCGCCGACTTCCATGCCTTCGACAATCTCTCTAAACAGGTTTGGGAGAGCTTCAGCTTTGAGCCATCCGAACTCTGTTGCTTCAACTTCAAACAAGCGGGCCTGAGCCGCTGCCGCTCTCACTGCAACGAAGTTCTCGCCATCTTTGACGCGTGCTACTAAGTCGGCGGCAAAGCGTAATTTGCTTTGCTTTGCCGGATCTTCGCTGCCAGCGGGAATAAGCATGTGCTCAACAAGAAAATCCGGAGCCATGATTTCACGACCCATCTCCGAATTCAGAAAATTATCAATTTCCTGTTCGGTAATTTGAATTCGACGATTCACCATGCCGCGCTGCAATTCTTGCAGTGTCATCTGCTTGCGAACCTGCTCTCGCGTTTGCAGGTAGACACCGGCCTCATTCAATACCTCCAGATACTCATCGAAAGTCATGTTGTTGTTGTCGGCCATACTGCCAAGAATTCGGTTAATCTCATCATCGTTAAAACGGATACTTACTCTTTCTGCCAACTGCATCTGCAAATTTTCAATTATCAGCGAATCCAGTACTTCAGTCCTGAGCTGCTCGGCTTCTGGAAGAGTGCTGTTGGCACGAGCCGCATTCCCTCGAATTTCAATAATACGTGTATTAAGCTCGCTCTGCAGGACCACACCCTCGTCGACGAGGGCGACGATTCTGTCCAGCAGCACCCGTTGTGCACAGACCGATCCTGAGCCAATTGTTAATGCCAGTCCAAAGCCGATTGTCGACAAGAAGCGGACGAGGGTAAAGGCGCCTTGCCGCATTGGTGCTGTTTCTTTAGCGCTCGATCTACTCATCATCATTCTCTCTAAACCCACGTATACCATCGCTTAATAGGCTGCTAATGCCGCCGCCTGTTATGTTTCCTAGCCCATTCAGGGTGAATTGGACAAAAATTCCTTGGTTCGGTTCGATATTAGGGACAAACAATTCGTCCTCGTCAACCCATTCCCGCGCAATAACCCGTATTGTCGCACAACAATTACTGTATTCGACTCCGGCAAAGGTCTCTAAGTTCCGAGAATTGCTATGGTCATAGTTCCATCTGGCCAGTAGCTTCCAAGTTTGATTTATCGGCCAGGCGGCAGAAAGATCGGTCTGCTTGATACGAGGGTCGATTCCTCTAGGCAGTATGAAGTTAGGTGAATTCACCAGGTTTCGGTAGCGATAGGCCAGATTGAACAGATGATCGTTGTCCCTATGGTAGCGAAGTTGAAAGCTGCCTTCGTCCAGTTCTTCGGTCTCTTCGTTGTATTGTACGTCAGTATTCAGGCGCCAGTTCTCTCCAAAGGATAGAGCAAATTCGCCAGCCAGCGCGGATTTTTGATTCAGTGGGGAATAGCGCGGTATCCAGGATTGAATAGGGTTGCTCAGATCCACCTGCCTATCATCGAAGTAGCGAATCTGGCCTAGGCTCATTCGGGCGCGCTCTTTGCCTTTCTCATCGAGTATGCGACTCGTAATAGCTATGCTCGCTTGATCGGCATCACCGATGCGATCACCGCCACTGAATCGGTCTTCGCGAAACAGTTGGCTGAAGCTGAAGTTGAGTTCCGAAGTATCGAACAGCGGGAGCATGCTTTGGTCTTCAAACTCACTAAATAGATAGTACGCTCTAGGCTCAAGTGTCTGAGTGAAGCCGCCGGACATGGGGCGCTCGAAGATGAGCCCGCTATCGAAATTGTAGACGTTGATGCCAATGTCTGGATTATCCATCGATGTTGTGGCTTGATTCTGCAGTTTGTAAGACGCGTGCTTGAACTTTGCATTGGCGCGCAGGAACCAGCCCGGCTGCTCGATCGACCAACTGATTGCAGGCTCTAGATTCAAGCGTTCGCCATGGACGAGCGCACCATTGTCTAGTTGGGTCGTTGATAAGAGTGACTCATCTAATGTCCTGTCAAAAGAAGTAATCTGGCCGCCTAGTTCTACTCGAAAACCTGCGCCTAAATAGGCGTCGGTATCAAAATAAAATTGCGGCAGACGATCATAGGGTCGGTTCAGGTTTATCGAAGAAATAAATGGGTCGATTATCTGGATGCGCTGCACATTGAGCCCTGCGCGCAGATATTCGGTATTGAAGTTTAGTCGCGCCTGCCTATTTAGGTGTGTGCGGCTGGTCGTATTCAGGCCATTGCTGCCCAGATCGTAGAAATAATCTTCATCGCTTACGGCATTGTAGTCAACAAAGCTGGACCAGTTGCGACCATAGATACCGTAATGTTCGTAGCCGATAAACCAGCGGTTATCTGTTGGTGGCGAATCAGAGCCGAGCACATTCGCAGTTGTTTCATTGAACAGTTTGTCATTGCCTAAGTAGGACATGTTCAAGGTGTTTAGTGACGTTTCAGCAAGATAGCGAAGTTCTAGTCCCGTCAGCACGCCACGGTCTGATATGAGTCTAGGCGAGAGAGTGGCGTCGTATTGCGGCGCAAGGTTGAAGTAGTAGGGCAGTTCGAAGTCGAACCCGCCGCTGCGCGTCGATCCGGTGCTGGGTGCCAAGAAGCCAGACATGCGCTCGTCGCCGAGGGGGAAAGGTAGGGTGCCTGGATAGTAGAAAATCGGTACATCTTTTATGCGTAGGCTTACAGCGGTTGCATAGCCGACTCCCTCATCTTGATTGAGCACGATGCTCTCTGCGCGGAATAACCAGAATCTCGATTCGGGTTCGCATCGGCTAAATTCGCCATTCTCGATGGTTACGCTGCCGGTGTTGCTACTGTAGGTGATGCTCTCGGCGTTGCCGTGGGCACCTAAGTCATGCAGCACATACTGCGCATCTTCGACTCGATTGTCGCCGGCATTATTGTCAATCAAGGCTGAACTACCTCGCAGCATGACGCCCGGCTCGCGAAAGATAACGTCGCCCTGCATTAGTACGGTGTTCTCTGCGCTATCGATAGTAGTAGATTCGTTATTCTCGATAGTGCGATAGCCTTGTTGTACGATGATATCGCCGTCGATACTGATAAGGTTTTGTGAGATGCCTCTTATGCCCTGCTCGGTATCGAAGCGAGTATCGGAATCAGAGGGTCGGTTCTCGTTGCCCTTCTTGAGTCCGGTAGGGTCTACAAACGCGCCACAGCAGTTTCCAGCCAGCTGGGTGAGTTGCTCTGCGCTTAAAGATTCCAGTGGAACCCAATCTAGGTCATAGCGTTGGGTGGTCTGGGTAGCTCTGAGCGCAGCTGGCTCATTATCTATGGGTTCGTCTGCTTGTTGGGAAGCTTGTGCTGGTTGAGGATTGCTTGTTGCCGGGGTTTCCTGCCGGTTCTCACTAGCGGCATCAATCTCACCAATTCTAGCTCCAACTTCAGTATTGTTTAGGGGCCGGGTAGTTGTGGGTACTGTGTTAGTGCTGCCGGGAGTTGGGTTCTCCTCACAGATCCAGCCATCGCCTGAATCGTTTGCGCGGCAGCTGACTTGCACAAGCTGTGCCTGTACCGTGCTGGATATTGCAGTGAGCAGTAATCCCAAAGACAAGATTAGGGCTATTTCAGTACCGAGATGGCGTTTTTTGAACGGCATACTTGATTCGCGGTTCCAGATTCTATTGGGTAAATCACTGTGACAGGCGGCAGCCCTTAAACAAATTTGGATTGAAACCGACTAACTAGGTGATAAGAGATGCTTTGATCAAGTATTAAGCAGGGCATAATAATTCATCGCGGATTGAATGCAAAGCGGGGCCTTAGATTTCCGCTGCCTAAGCTTGCCCCAGAACGCCCGAAAACAAGAGACAAAAAGAGAAAACGAGTCAGAATGAGTAATAGTCGCAAGGCGCAGTTAAACGATTGGGTAAATGGACAATTGAGTCAGCTTTTGGAATTGGGCTCGGTCGATATTGAACTCACTACTGTGAGTGGAGATGCGAGCTTTCGCCGTTACTTCCGCGCCCAGCTGCCCGAGCAAAGCTTCATTGCGGTAGATGCCCCGCCGGCTAATGAAAACAGTGAATTGTTTGTAGAGATCGCAGGCTACTTACGAGAGGCGGGGGTCAAATCACCTGAGGTATTTGCGAAAAATTATTCCGATGGATTTCTATTAATTGAGGATTTCGGCGACCGCTTATACTTGCCTCGTTTGTTAACATTGCAAGAAGGTGGCTTGGATGCGATTTCCGAGTATCAGGTTGAGAGTCTGTACAAGGATGCGATTCGCGCGCTAATCAAAATACAGTCGAGTGTAGATAAAAAGAGACTTGCCCCCTATAATCGCAAAAATCTGCGCACAGAGATGCAGCTTTTCGAAGACTGGTTTTGTGGTCATTATCTTGGTCTCGACCTGAGCGCAACCGAGCGCGACTTAATTTCCAGCACTTTTGCTTTCCTAGAAGAGGCCGCTCTAGGACAGGCTGAGGTGGCGGTGCACCGCGATTATCATTCACGGAATCTGCTGATTCTCGATGATGCGAGATTTCCAGAAGGTTCCGGGCCTGGCATCATAGATTTTCAAGATGCGATGGCAGGAGCCTATAGTTACGATTTGGTCTCCCTACTACGCGATTGTTATATCCGCTGGAGCCCAGATTTGGTTGAATCACTGGCGCTTCACTACTTCGAATTGGCGAGTGCGGCTGGAGTGATAGAAGGCGCTTCAGCCTCTCAATTCCGCCGCGACTTCGATCTCATGGGTCTACAGCGCAATTTCAAGGTCATGGGGATCTTCTCTCGATTGTGCATAAGAGATAATAAACCGCAGTACTTGGCCGATATCCCTTGGTTATCCAGTATTTTCTGGAAGCAGCCTCCCAATATGGGGAAATGGCTCCCTTCCTAGACTGGTTTGAGACAAAAGTACTTACTGCAGCGAAAACGAAACTCAATCTGGAATTCTAATGCGTGCAATGATTTTGGCGGCCGGGCTTGGCAAGCGAATGCAGCCTCTCACCGCCGATCTACCCAAGCCTCTACTGAAAGTAGGGGACAAGACTCTTATCGAGCATCAGATTGAGAGACTTGTTGCTGGAGGTGTAACAGGCATAGTGATCAATCACTTTTATTTAGGAGGCATGATCGAGGAGCTGCTTGGGAATGGATCGAAGTACGGTACTTCGATCAGCTACTCGAAAGAACCAATCAGGTTAGAGACGGCGGGCGGCATCATCAAGGCACTACCCAAGTTGAAAGACGATTGCTTTTTAGTAGTAAATGCGGACATCTGGACAGACTTTAATTTTGCCAGCTTAGAGCCAGTCGACGGAATCGATAGGTTGGCTCACCTCGTGCTGGTCGAGAATGCAGATCACAATCCTCACGGCGATTTTTATATTGATGACCAGGGTCGAGTTCACGAAGATCATTCCGCTCGTGATCAGCGACTTACTTTTAGTGGCATCAGCGTGATGCACAAGAACCTATTCCGTGACTATCCCATTCAGCCGAGATCAACGGTGCCTCTTCTGCAGGAAGCTATGTTGGAAGATCAAGTAAGTGGCGCGGTGTACGAAGGCCTATGGATGGACATCGGTACACCAGAACGACTGAAGGAAATTAACGCTCTGTATGATACAAGCATGAGAGCCAATCCTGAGTCGAGTGAGTAGAATATGTTGACGGCGCTTACAAGCAAATCCTATCGGAAAGCCCTGTTCAATAGGCTCAGTGGTTTTAGCGCCGCTGCCGAACTGCCCGCGGGAGGTCGTGCTGAACAACGGTTATCGCGAGCCATGTTTATGGTGCTAGGTCGAATTGCGAAGATGGATGGCAGAGTGACTCAGAAAGAGATCGACTATGCAGACCAAATTATGCTCCGCATGGCTTTGATTGCTGAGAAACGACGTGAGGCAATCGCTGCCTATGGTCAGGGCAAGCATCCGGATGCAGATTTGTCGGAGTCGGTAGCCTCGGCTGTGAAAGTTATGGGGCGGCGCAGCGCGCTGGCAAAATTATTCCTGCAGATTCAATGCGAGGCTGCTTATCTGAAGGGTAACCTCCGACTGAAAGATAAGATGTTGTTAAGGGATGTTGCTGAGCAATTTGGCTATTCCAAGTCAGAATTTCTAGCCATCGCTTCGGCCACCCAATCCGAGCACTACCAGCGCTTCGATGCGAACCCTCGCGGTGAATTCATGAAGCCTCAGGGAAGGTCTTTTCTGCAGAATGCCTACCGTGTGCTGCAGTTGGAGCCGGGTGTTGAAGATGGAGAGATCCGCCGTGCTTACTTGCGCATGATGTCGCGCTACCACCCTGACAAGCTTGCCAGCAAGGATGCCTCAGAGGACGCCCTAAAGCAGGCGCAGGAGAATGCGATGGCGATTCGTAGCGCCTACGAAGCGCTTTGTGGGTTCCGCAAGCTCCGCATCTAGCGCCACCTAGAGCTTCGCGAGGCGCTCTCAATCATATCGCTATCCCATCAGGACAAGCCCTGACATTGTCTGTAAAATACTGCTTCAGTCAGTTACTTTTAACACTTCGTTATACAGGCCCAGGCAATGAAAGATTATTTGATCGCTCCCTCCATCTTGTCCGCCGATTTCGCTAGACTCGGTGAAGAAGTCAACGCAGTTTTAGACGCGGGCGCGGATGTCGTTCATTTCGATGTCATGGACAATCACTACGTGCCTAATCTTACTATCGGGCCAATGATCTGTGAGGCACTGCGAAACCATAAAATAACCGCGCCTATCGACGTGCATCTGATGGTAAGCCCAGTCGACCAACTCATCAATGACTTCGCTAAGGCTGGCGCCTCTTATATCAGTTTTCATCCGGAGGCCACCGGGCATGTAGATCGCTCTTTGCAGCTGATCCGAGAGCTGGGCTGCAAGTCTGGACTGGTCTTCAATCCAGGCACGCCAATTGATTGCCTGGAATATTTGATGGACAAGGTCGATGTCATCCTCTTAATGTCGGTTAACCCAGGGTTCGGTGGGCAGAAATTCATCCCATCGACGTTCAAAAAGTTGCAGCAAGTACGTCAGCTCATCGACGACAGCGACTACTCTATTCGCTTGGAAGTTGATGGTGGTGTTGGCGTTTCCAATATTCGCGAGATCGCAGACGCGGGTGCGGATATGTTCGTGGCCGGCTCAGCCATCTTTAACAGCGATGACTACGCAAAGACTATCGCCGAGATGCGATCGCAGTTGGGACAAGATCCCGACAAGCATCGCTAAAACTCGATCTTATTTAATTTTCCCGATGTTTATAATAGAGAGCCCTGAGTTATCCAATGACTGAAGAACAATTTCAGAAACTAGCCGAATCTGGCTATAACCGCATTCCCATAGTGCGTGAAATTCTAGCCGACACTGAAACGCCTCTTAGTATCTATCTGAAGCTAGGTAAGGGCCCAGGGAATGAAGTAGGCACTGGCGAACATAGTTATTTCTTTGAGTCTGTTCAGGGTGGCGAGAAATGGGGTCGTTACTCCATTATCGGATTGCCTTGCTCTACTGTGCTGCGTGTTGTGGGCGAAACTGTAACCGTCGAAGACAATGGGAAGATTGTTGAAGAGGTTGTTACAAAAGATCCCTTCGAATTCATTACTGATTTTAAGAATCGTTTTAACGTTGCCGAGCTTGCCGATGGTCAGCGCTTCAATGGTGGTCTTGTCGGCTATTTTTCCTACGATACGGTGAGGTTTGTTGAAACAAGCATTGGTCCTTCGACGGCGCTTGATGAGATCGGCACGCCCGACATCCTGCTAATGCTATCTGAGGAAGTCGTGGTCTTCGATAACCTCAGTGGAACAATCTGTTTTGTGATAAATGTCGATCCAGATCAGCAAGACGCCTACGCTGCAGCTCAGCAACGAATAGATTTTTTGCAGGAGCAGTTGAAAAAACCAGTTCCTCTGCCAAGTCTTCAAGAACCGCAGCCAGTTCTAGACGCAGACTTCACTCATCATTTTTCGCAAGCCGATTATCAGCAGGCCGTTGAGAAGGTTAAGGAGTATATAGTTGCAGGCGATGTCATGCAGGTCGTGCTCTCGCAGCGCATGTCTGTGCCTTTTTCTGGGGAGCCACTTAACCTCTATCGAGCATTACGATTCTTAAATCCTTCTCCCTATATGGTTTACTTCGACCTCGGCGATCATCATGTGGTCAGTGCATCTCCGGAGATTTTAGCGCGTGTAGAGGACTGCAAAATTACCGTGCGGCCATTGGCTGGCACTCGCAAGCGCGGCAATAACGAAGCTCAAGACTTGGCTTTGGAAAAGGATTTACTCGCGGATGCTAAGGAAATAGCGGAGCATTTAATGCTGATAGATCTTAGTCGCAACGATTCGGGTAGAGTCTCCAAGACAGGATCTATCACGGTGCCAAAGCAGATGTTTGTGGAGCGTTATTCGCATGTCATGCATATTGCATCGATAGTAGAGAGTCAGATACGTGATGACAAATCTGCGCTAGATGTACTGCAGGCGACGCTGCCGGTCGGCACCCTGAGTGGTGCACCGAAGGTGCGGGCCATGGAAATCATCGATGAGCTGGAGCCTGAGAAACGCGGCATCTATGGTGGAGCTATGGGCTATCTGGGTTGGAATGACAATATGGATATGGCTATCGCTATTCGCACCGCGGTAATCAAGAACGAGAAGCTATACGTGCAGGCTGGTGCTGGAATTGTTGCCGATTCGCAGCCTGAGATGGAATGGGAAGAAACCCAGAACAAGGCCAGAGCCATCGTGCGCGCCGTGCAAATGGCGAACAATGAATTGTCTGTAGAATAATTCTACGGCTGATCCCTAAGAGACTTGTAAGCATCTAGTGCTCTAGCTCTACTTTCCTTTAGATCTACAATTGCCCTAGGGTAGTGTTTCCCTAAAATCACACCGGCTTTTTCTAGCTCCTGTGTTTTTGCAGAGCTGGGATCGTGAATCACCTTGTCGCTCAGTTCATTTAATTCAGGCACATACTTTCGAATATAGCTCCCCTTGGGATCGAACTTAAGCGACTGCGTCACCGGATTAAATATGCGGAAGTAGGGGGCGGCATCGGCACCGCTTCCTGCAACCCACTGCCAACTGCAGCTGTTATTGGCCAGATCGGCATCCACCAGACAGTCCCAGAACCAGCGCGCACCTTCCAGCCAGTGGATCATTAGATTCTTCACCAGAAACGAGCCCACGACCATGCGCACGCGATTGTGCATAGTGCCGGTCTGCCAAAGCTCCCGCATTCCAGCGTCAACGAGAGGGAATCCAGTCTGACCCTGCTGCCAAAGGCGCAGCTTCGTCTGATCATTGATCCAAGGGAAGCGATCGAATTGCGGTTTCATGTTCTGCTGGCAAATATGTGGGAAGTGATAGAGCGAGTAATAGGAAAACTCTCTCCATGCTAGTTCGCGAACAAAGTGCGCGGCCTGCTCTTCGTTCGAATCTATGTCTCCGGCTTGCTTGACCATGCTCGCTGCCTCTCTCGGGGAAACTTCTCCGAAGTGAAGGTGCGGCGATAACATTGAGACGCTGCGCTTAGCCGGATAGTCCCGGCCATCGCGGTAGTCAGCTAAACCGTTCTCTGTGAAATCCTGCAATCGCTGTCTCGCACCTTGTTCGCCAGGCTGCCAGTGTGATGCGAACTGTTCATGCCAATTAATATCGGGAAGCAGGTTTAGGCTATCTAGTCGATTTTTATCCTGAAGGCATGTCACGGTATCGAAATTGATATTGGCGGCTTGGTTAGGCGCGGCGGGCGGGTTGTTAGCAATCGCGTACTTATAGAAAGGTGTGAAAATTTTGTATGGAGTGCCGTCTTGCTTGAGGTTCTCCCAAGGCTCCCAGATTAAGCTGCCGTTTTGACTGGAAGCCGTTACTCCATCCGCCGTGAGTTGGTCCTTGATAAGGCTATCTCGACTTATTATTGACGGCTCATAACAGCGATTCCAGAAGATATGGCTAGCGCAATGCTCCTTGATAAATTGGGGTAGTAACTCGGCGGCATCCCCCTTAAGAATCCACAGGTTTCCATGAAGAGATTCATTCAAGGCACTAAGTGAGTGGTGAAGCCACCAGCGGGATGCCTCGCCTAGGGGCCAATCGTTACCCTCGTCCAGAATGAAGACAGGCAGCACCGAGCCTAGTTCAATGGCTTTGAGAAGGGCGGGATTGTCGCTAAGGCGCAGGTCCTGACGGAACCACATGATGACAGTATTGTTGGGCATGGTTTCTCTAAGAGTGGATATTGGTTGGAATTCTAGTAATACGCAGAATCCGGCTCTGGGGATCATTTTGGCTACTCAAGACAGAATTCACTTGGACTGCTAGAATGGCGCTTTTAAATTTTGGGTGTAATGGGGTTCTGCTCAATGCTATTGATGATCGACAACTACGATTCCTTCACCTATAACGTGGTGCAGTATTTTGGCGAGCTAGGTGCCGATGTACGAGTATATCGCAATGATGCGATCTCGATCGAAGAAATAGAGTCATTGAATCCTGCGCAGCTTGTCATTTCTCCTGGTCCCTGTACGCCAACCGAGGCAGGTATTTCCATGGAGGTTATTAGTCATTTCGCCGGCAAGATTCCGCTCTTAGGTATCTGCCTCGGTCATCAGAGTATCGGTCAGGTTTACGGTGGCGAGATCGTGCGTGCTAAGAAGGTAATGCATGGCAAGCTCTCTGCTATTCATCATACTGGGAAGGGTGTATTTAAAGATTTGGCGGAGCCCTTTACGGCGACGCGCTATCACTCATTGGTGGTTGATGCGCAGCAGCTTCCCGATTGCCTGGAAGTGACGGCATGGACCGAGAATGAGAATGGCGAACGTGGTGAAATAATGGGCATGAGACATAAAGAACTTGCAGTTCAGGGAGTGCAATTTCACCCCGAGTCTATTCTTAGCGAGTACGGCCATGCTTTATTGAAGAACTTTCTAGACCAGAGATAAGTCGCTATTTTTCACAAAATATTTTCGACTTCCATGTTCAAGATCAACAGTAACTATCACGGTAATTATTAATGGATATAAGAGCAGCCATCAAGGCAGTCACGTCAAATGTAGATCTAGACAAGGACCAGATGATAACCGTCATGCGCGAGCTCATGTCTGGTCAATCTACCGATGCACAGAATGCTGCCTTTCTTGTCGGCTTGCAGATGAAGGGCGTGAAGTCGTCCGAGATATTGGGTGGCGCAACGGTGATGCGCGAATTGGCCACGAAGGTGCAGCTAGCAGATCACCCACACATGGTCGACACTTGCGGAACCGGTGGTAGTGGCTCCAACAAGTTCAACGTGTCTACGGCCTCGGCTATAGTTGCCGCGTGCGCGGGAGCAAAGGTGGCCAAGCATGGTAATCGCGGTGCGACGAGCAAGAGTGGCAGCGCCGATGTGTTGGAGGCGGCTGGCGTCAATCTCACATTGAGTGCTGAGGATGTTGCCGCGACTATTGAACAGGTGGGAATCGGATTCATGTTTGCGCCCGCTCATCACAGCGCCATGAAACATGTAATTACGGCGAGAAAGGAAATCGGCGTTAGAACTGTATTCAATCTATTGGGTCCTCTGACAAACCCAGCAGGCGCGCCGAATCAAATTATCGGGGTGTTTGATGTGGCTTGGATACCTTCGCTGTTAGAGGTGTTAAAGAAGCTAGGCAGCAGCCACGTATTGATAGTGGCTGCAGAAGATGGCCTGGATGAGATTAGCATTGCTGCTACATCGACAGTAGGCGAGCTGCGTGATGGTGAGATCTCACTGTATACCGTTGAGCCTTCCGATTTTGGAATTGAGCGCTATGCAGACTATTCCATGCTGCAGATCGATAGCGCTGAAGCAAGCCTCGCGATGTTAAAGGATGCACTTGGCAATCGAAATCAAGCTGCTGCTGATATAGTGGCCCTAAATGCAGGCGCTGCCATCTATGCGGCGAATTTGACAGATGATCTAGCCGCTGGCGTTGTCAGGGCGCAGAGTATTCTGCAGTCGGGTGAGGCTTTAGCTAAGTTAGAGCAGTTGGTCGAGTTCACGCAATCGCTGAAAAAATAGATCGACTCCTAAATCGATGACCATAGTAGAAGGACTTCATAGAAGACTTTTACAGTAGAGTGAGTACGCATTTTGTCTAAAGCTACAATTCTTGAACAAATAGTCGCAAACAAAGAGCTGGAAGTGGCGGCAGCTAAAGTGACTGTCTCTCGCGCTGAACTAGAGACGCGGTTTCCCTCCATCGATCAAGCGCGGTCTTTCTCCAGAGCGATGCGTGAGCGTGTGCAGTCTCAGCAGGTCGCCGTGATCGCGGAGATAAAGAAGGCCTCGCCATCGAAGGGCTTGATTCGTGAAGACTTTCAGCCTGCGCAGCACGCTGCTGACTACGAAGCGAATGGTGCGACTTGTCTCTCGGTGTTGACCGATGAGATGTTTTTTAAAGGGTGTAACGAGTACCTACTAGAAGCCAGAGCGGCGTGCGGGCTGCCGGTTATCCGCAAGGATTTCATGATCGATACTTATCAGATCGCCGAATCGAAGGCGTTAGGTGCCGATTGTATCCTGCTCATTGTTGCTGCTCTGCAGCCCTTGCAACTAGTCGAGTTAGCAGACTACGCCAACGAGATCGACATCGATATTTTGGTCGAAGTGCATAATCAAAATGAATTAGCGCAGGCTCTGCAGCTTAATACGGATTTGATAGGCGTCAATAATAGAAACCTTCACAGCTTTGAGACCAGCCTGCAGACTACGTTAGATATAGCTGCACAAGTGCCGGCAGACAAGGTGCTCATTACAGAGAGTGGTATTCATACCCGAGAGAATGTGAATAGCATGACAGACGCAGGAATCTATGGGTTTTTGGTCGGGGAATCTTTTATGCGCGCGCCCAGTCCGGGAGCGAAGTTGAAGGAGCTAATGTTCGGTAAATAAGGTTTGGTGAAAGGGTTCTCCGCTGCCGAGGCTTATGTCCTAGCAGCGGAGCTGCTAGCGCACACCAAACACCAAATACAACTATTGTCTTGCCGCTGACACTGACTAGTTCCTGTTCCTCAAGAGTTTTCAAAACTCGTCCAGCCATCTCTCTAGAACAGTTCACCAACCTGCCAATCTCTTGGCGGGAATTTTTATCTGCATACCTTCGGGATGAGTCATAGCATCCGGCTCTTTACTCAGATCGATTAGTGTTCGGGCAATACGATCAGTCACATCATAGAATGCAAGGTCACTTACTTTACGTGTCGTTTTGCGCAGACGATGCGCCATCTGCTGACCGATGGTGAACACGATCTCAGGGTGTGAGCGTATGTAGGTATTGAAACTCGCATAGCTGATTTTTGCTACCTCGCAGGCGTTCTCTAGCACGACACCAGGCGCTAAGCTCTTCCGCCTTCGCGAACAGGCCCATTTCGCCGAAGAAGTCTCCGGGGTTCAAATAGGTGATAACAACTTCCT
Source organism: uncultured Pseudomonadales bacterium (assembly GCA_949430125.1). GTDB lineage: Bacteria > Pseudomonadota > Gammaproteobacteria > Pseudomonadales > Pseudohongiellaceae > UBA9145. Next base: position 14,091 of record CASQMQ010000078.1, on the reverse strand, counting down.
TGCCTTCATCATCTTCGAGGACAACGGAATCCGAACCCTTAATGATGTAATATAGGGTGTCGCATTTGTCGCCCTCATAAATAATGGTGGATCAATTCAAATAGCTCTTTCGATGGCAATGGGATAAAAAATTATCCACGTCTTCGATATGTGGCGTAATGGCCGTGAGTGCCATTGATAAGATTCCTGCATTTTCTAGCGAGCTAAATACAAACCACACTTTAGTCGCAATTGTGAGATACCCATCACAATAACAGTTGATGCTGACAGGCTTCCGAGGGCACTGCTGCTTCACTCTATTAATTGGGCAATCATCGCGCCTAGTTTTACAATGAATTCACTGTTGTTGGTGGTGTTGCGGCGCTTTTCACTAATGTTAACTGTGTTAACTTTGCCCGCCATTCCATATACTGAAAATTATCGGCTACTGCCGCGATTTTCTTGATTCGTGTCTAGCAATATTGTCGATATTTTTTGATGCTGGGGTTTTGATATAAGTATTTTACTGCCAACTATTGCAACGTAAGGCCTACATAGGATTAATAGATGAAAGTGAGAGTGAATTGGGTTGAGAATGTGTTATTCGTTGCGGAATCCGGCAGTGGACACGCCATAGTGCTTGATGGTGCTGCGGAGGGTGGCGGGCGAAATATGGGCATGCGACCCATGGAGCTGATGGCCCTTAGTGTTGGCAGTTGCTCATCCTACGATGTTGTGACGATCTTGAAGAAGGCAAAGCAATGGGTAACCGCTTGTGAGGCGGAGGTTACCGCGGAACGAGTTGACGGCACGCCAGCTACCTTCGAGTCTATTCATCTGCATTTCAAGGTTACCGGTTTTGATCTCAATGAAAAGCATGTGCAGCGTGCAATCGAACTCTCGGCGGACAAGTATTGCTCGGCTTCGATCATGATGAAAGAAGCCGGCGTAAAAGTTACCCATGATTTTGAAGTTCATGAGGCTGAGAAATAGTAGTTAGTTGATAGTTAGCTAGAAGGTGAAGCCCTGATCAAGCCGGACAAACTTAGATGTGGTAGGTAGTCTTCTTCATTACTTCCGACATGACCGTCATGGCATGTTTGATCGGAGCGGGCAGCTCTGCACCACCAGCTTCGCGCGCCGATTCCCCATGATGTTTCTCATCTGCGATCATTTGTTCGAGAATCGCTCGGCTCTTGCTGTCGTTCTGAGGTAACTGATCGAGGTGTTCTTCAAGGTGCTCGCAAACCTGATCTTCTGTCTCAGCAACGAATCCCAAGCTCCATTTGTCGCCGGCTAGTCCCGCCGCTGCACCTACTGTGTAGGATAAGGTATACCATAGAGGATTCAGGGCGCTAGCTCGGCTGTCCAATTGCTGCAGGCGCTCTTCGCACCAGGCTAGATGATCAACTTCTTCGGCAGCAGCTTCTTCCATAGACTGACGTACATCTTCCAGTTTGGCAGTTGCTGCCTGCCCCTGATACAGAGCCTGTGCGCAGACTTCGCCAGTATGATTAATGCGCATTAGTCCGGCTGCATGCTGCTTATCAGTCTCGTTCAATTCTGACTCTTTTGTAGCTGCGGCAGGCGAAAGTCGACGAGCATTGCTAGAGCCAGGCACACAGCTGCGGAGGGCCTGGTCAAATTGAACAAGGCAGCGATCGAGGAAATCGAGATGGGTGTTGTTACTCATCTAGTTATTCTCTCTGACAATGGCGCGATAGGCAATATCATTTCGAAAATAGACGTTATCCCACTGAATATTGTGGAGGACTTTATAGGCCTCAGCTTGGGCCTGGGAGACTGTCTCGCCTAGAGCGGTAGCGCAGAGCACCCGGCCGCCATTGGTAACTACCGCGCCATCTTTCTCTGTTGTACCGGCATGGAATATTTTCTGATGTGACTCTAAGGGTTGGTCAAGACCGCTTATCGGGAAGCCCTTGCCATAGGAAGCTGGATAGCCGCCAGCTGCGAGTACAACGCCTACAGCTGATCTTTCATCCCAATGGGCTTGTTCCCGATCTAAAGTCTGATTGAGCGCAGCTAGGCAGTGCTGAACTAAGTCTGATTGCAGTCTCATCATTACCGGCTGAGCTTCGGGGTCGCCGAAGCGACAATTAAACTCGACTACGTTTATTTCGCCGGTTTCGGTGATCATCAGTCCGGCGTAGAGGAAGCCTGTGTAGTCATTGCCGTCGGCTGCCATGCCTGCAACAGTGGGTAGAATCACCTGATCCATGATGCGCTGATAAATCACATCGTCAACCACCGGGGCAGGGGAGTAGGCGCCCATGCCGCCAGTATTCGGACCCTTGTCACCATCGTCTCTGGCCTTGTGGTCCTGCGAGGTTGCCATTGGCAACACATTGTGCCCGTCTACCATTGCAATGAAGCTGGCTTCTTCGCCTGCGAGGAAGCCTTCTACTACGACTCGGTGCCCGGCATCTCCAAATTTGTTTCCCGATAGCATGTCTTCGACAGCCGCTATCGCCTCACTCTCTGTCAATGCGACGATCACCCCCTTGCCTGCGGCGAGGCCGTCGGCCTTGATGACGATGGGCGCTCCGTTTGCTTCTATATAGATTTTTGCTGCAGCAACATCAGTAAAGGTTTTATAGAACGCGGTGGGTATATTGTGCCGGCTTAGAAAATCTTTAGTAAAGGCTTTAGAGCCTTCTAGCTGTGCTGCATTCTTCGAAGGGCCGAAGCAGGGCAGGTTGCGTTCTTGAAAATAGTCGACAATACCGTCGACCAAAGGTACCTCAGGTCCCACTATTGTCAGTTCAATATTTTCCTGTGCAGCGAAGGCGGCCAGCGCGGGAAAGTCTAGTGGATCTATAGCGACATTCTCTAGCTTTGCTTCTGCGTTGGTCCCGGCATTACCTGGCGCTACAAATACCTTATCGACAGTGTTCGATTGAGCGGCCTTCCAAGCTAGGGAGTGTTCGCGGCCGCCGCTGCCTATAACTAATACCTTCATGGCTTCGATCTCGTGTTGAGTGCTGGACTAGTGACGGAAGTGACGGATGGAGGTGAATACCATCGCTATATTTGCCTCATCGGCAGCGGCGATAACCTCGTCATCACGCATCGATCCGCCTGGCTGTATGACTGCGGCGACGCCTGCTTCAGCAGCCGCGTCTATGCCGTCGCGGAAAGGAAAGAAGGCGTCGGATGCCATCACAGAACCTTTTACTACCAGGTTTTCATCGGATGCCTTGATCCCGGCAATCTTCGCGCTGTAGACGCGGCTCATTTGTCCAGCACCGATGCCAATGGTTTGATTGTTCTTGCAGTAGACGATGGCATTCGATTTTACATATTGCGCAATAGACCAGGCGAACAATAGGTCGCGGATCTCTTCCTCAGTAGGTGTGCGAGCGCTAACGACTTTTAGATCGTCGCGAGAAATCTGGTGAATGTCGCGATCCTGTACCAAGAGCCCGCCATTGACGCGCTTATAGTCCAGTGCTTCTTCTCTGTGCTCCTGCCATTGGCCGCAGCGTAGTACTCGCACATTCTTCTTTGCTGCCGTAATTTCAAGCGCAGCATCGGAAATCGAAGGCGCTATGATCACTTCGGTAAATTGCTGATCGACGATGCGTTGTGCTGTTTGTGCGTCCAGCTCGCGATTGAATGCGATAATCCCGCCGAAGGCAGAAGTTGGGTCGGTCTGAAAGGCGAGTTCGTAGGCCTTTAACGGCGACTCCGCTATGGCAACTCCGCAAGGGTTCGCATGTTTCACGATGACGCAGGCAGGCTCACTGAATGATTTAACACATTCTAAAGCCGCATCGGTATCGGCGATATTGTTATAAGACAGTGCCTTGCCCTGCAACTGCTCTGCCGTGCTGATGCTCGTCTCACTTGGTTTTCTTTCTACGTAAAATGCGGCATTTTGATGTGGGTTTTCTCCGTAGCGCATTTCTTGGGTCTTCAGAAATTGCGTGTTAAATGTCCTAGGAAAGTTCGATTCAGGATCGATTTTCGCGCCGAGATAATTGGCGATGGCGCCATCATACGCCGCCGTGTGTTCAAACGTCTTTACGGCGAGGTCAAATCGAGTCTCTTGGTCGAGGCTGCCTTCATTGGCTTGTAACAGATCAACGATGCCGTCATAGTCTGATGGGTTTACCACGACAGCTACGAAGCGATTGTTCTTTGCAGCTGCTCGAAGCATGGTAGGACCGCCAATATCGATGTTCTCGATAGCCGTTGGCAAATCACAGTCTGGATTCGCTACGGTGGCTTCGAAAGGGTAGAGGTTGACCACCACGAGATCAATCGGAGGTATGTCATGCTCCTCCATTACCGCCTGGTCTTGATCGCGGCGGGCTAGGATGCCGCCATGGACCTTCGGGTGCAGAGTCTTAACCCTGCCGTCCATCATTTCTGGAAAACCGGTGTACTCCGAGATTTCTATCGCTGGGACGCCCTCGGCAGTGAGCAGCTTATAAGTGCCCCCAGTGGAGAGTATCTCGATGTTAAATTTATGGAGAGCTTTTGCGAAGGGAACAATGCCAGTCTTGTCGGAGACGCTAATCAATGCACGACGAATGGCAGCAGATTTTTCTGTTGTCATAGGGCTATCTTTTGCTTATGGGCGTAGTTGGGGTTGATGCAAAACCGACTATCTAGATTTCTGCCAATCTCACTAACACGAATGGCTTAGATGAGCTCGATGAGAATAAATTTAGAGGGCCGATCGATGGAATTTACAGTAAACCGTATAGCTTTAATTTGGTGCGTAGCGTACCACGGTTCAAGCCAAGCATGATAGATGCCTTGCTTTGATTGTTGCCGCAATAACCCATTACAGCCTCAATCAGGGGGGGCTCTACCTCTGAAATAACCAAGTGGTGAAGGTTGGTAACGGCCTCATTTTCGATATTTTCAAAATAGCGGCTTAGTGATCGTTCGACTTCAGCTCGAAGTGTATTTTCTTGTTGTGCAGTAGGGGTGTTGTCTTGAGCTTGAGTCGGCTCAAGTTGGTTTGCAATACTATCGAATTTATTCACGCAGCTTCATCTCTCTGATCGACTTGTTGACCATCATCCAAGCGAGAGAAGTACGCATTGACGCAGTCGAGTTGTGCGGCAGGGGACTCAATAGTATTAAATTTTTTCATAAATTCACGCGATTCTAATAATTCTTTTACATACGCGGCAACATGCTTACGTGCATACCATACTCCTTTCACGTCGCCATAGAAACTATGAAGTTTCATAAGGTGGGAAAAGATTATATCGAGACGAGTTTTTAGATCGATTTCGGGAAGTGTTTTTCCGGTAGCGAGATAATGTTCTATCTCTGCGAATATCCATGGCCTGCCCTGCGCGGAACGACCGATCATCAATCCATCTACCTGAGTGTGCTTAAGAACCGCGGCGGCCTTGCGTGGTGAATCTATATCACCGTTGGCGATTACAGGGATCGAGACGGCGTTCTTAATTCCTGCAATGGTGTCGTACTCTGCGTAACCCTTGAAGCGGCATTCACGGGTCCGACCATGCACTGTGAGTAAACTTATGCCGCTACCCTCTGCAATCTTCGCGATCTCAACACCATTTCTTGTTTCGGGGCTCCAGCCAGTGCGTATCTTCAGCGTCACTGGAATATCGACGCGAGAGACTACTGCTTTTAATATTCGTTCTACCAATTCGGCATCTTTAAGTAGTGCGGAGCCTGCTGCTTTTTTAAGTACTTTCTTCGCGGGACAGCCCATGTTGATATCGATGCCATCGGCACCTAGTTCTGCATTTAGTGCTGCAGCTTGAGCCATCAACTCTGGATCGGATCCCGCAATTTGTACGACATGAGGTCCAATGCCTGTAGGTTTTACGCGCTTTAGTCTATTGCGTTCGTTCTGCCACAATTCTGCATTGCTCGTCAGCATTTCTGCAACAGTTAGGCCGGCGCCGGCTTCTGTGCAAATTTCCCGGAACGGTGTGTCACTGACGCCCACCATTGGCGCAAGGAATAGCGAGTTTTTTAGTTTGTAGGGGCCGACGTCAATCATTCTTATTATTACAGTTGTGCTGACTTTGCTAGGGGCGGCTATGATAGCGGGGACGCATTTCCAGTTAAAGCGATTTGTTTGTTTTTTGTGCACCTGGTTTTTGCACATCTAGTTCAGACGACAAGTTTTTGGCTAGGGCCAGCGGAATGCCAGAGTGTAGTTAACCGCTTCTGGTCCCGGGTCCATTATAGCTAGGCGGATTTGCACCGGTGTCTTGGCAGGCATTGCTTGGGTGGAGCGAAGTCCTGGATCCAGATATTCAGCGGAAGTAAATTCACGCAGTGCGATGACGCTGTTCTCTACACTATTGAAACTGAGTACAAGAATTGGAAATGGTTGCTCGAATTCTGCGGAGTTGCGAATGACAGTATTAACCATCAAGCCGTTCGCTAAAGTCGGATGGGTTTGTACGGTGAGATTCTCGCTGCGAATAGAATCGATATCGGCGTATTGCGGCAGTGCGCAGTTTAAATAGGTGCAGGCAACTTCGTAGAGAGGGCGTAATTGAGGAAGCTGGCTATAGAGTTCCATGCGCTGCCACAAATATTGAGAGCTAAGCAGGCCACCCAGTAGCAGGATGGATAAAAAGAGTAGGGTGCTACGTAATAGGCGACTCTCTTTTCTGGCTAAGAGCTCGACGGGTGTAGACATACTTCCCAAGGCAGCAAGATTCTCTCGAGGGATCGCTTCTAAGGCTTCCTCATCGCTTAGTTCTGCTTCCAGCGCTCTAGCTCGTATCGCTTGTGTTGAATCTTCATCAATTACTCGAGCGCTTGTCTGTGTCGCTTCAATGGTTGGCTCTTCATCTTCAGCAACACTTTCGCTAGCAAGTTCTTCTTGCTTAGCCAGACTTTGGATATCGTCTATTTCTTCGCTTGGCGACTCACTACCTACATCTAGGTTCTCGTTGTCCGTCACTGGGGCTGCGATTGGTTCTGCGAGCGCTTGATTCTGCAGTTGGGAGTGATCGTTGGTTCTTCTTCTCTTCTTCTACAGCGAAAGATTGGGTAGCTTCCTCATTTGAGGGTGGGGCCGTCACTTCATCATTAATCGGCGACCAGACAGAGTCGCTGGGAGCTAGCACATCAGGTGCCGGTTTTTCCTCCTGCGGTAGCTTCTCAATGGCCCCAAAAGATTCGGTGCCACTTGCAGAGCTCTGATCGACTGGCTGCTCGCTAGCCGTCTCTTGGTCTGGAGGGCTTTCTGCTTTAGGCGTACCGATGCGCACTTGGGGAGGAGCATTGGGATCAAAGGTGAATGAAGCGGATAGACCTATGCCAAGAAACGGCTGTTTACTCTCAATGTGCGTTTCTTCAGCATCTGTCAGCTCTGGCTCACTGGGTTCCTCTAATGAGGAGTCGGCGGGGTCATGTTCAGTGAGTTCATGAGCATCCGTTACCTGTGCCACAAAGGAGTCTAAGAACCTTATCTTCGAATTCCTCGTTGATGCTTGTCATGAGCAATGCCTGCCTGCAGGAGTCTCAGGCTGATCAATGGGCGCGTCTTCGTCTTCATAACTATTCTCTACAGCAGGGGCTTCTGCTCTTCCCTGAAGTTCTCCGGCCACAGTGACAAAGAAGTCTTCGCTCACAGTTTCCGATTTTTCCAATTCCTGGTGCAGGTTTTTTTCATCGATAGGGTCGCCGTCAGTCGTCACTGGGTTTCGCTCAAGGCGCTGCGAGTAAGAAACGAAGAGGGGTCGAAAAACGCTTGCGGATCATTGCCTACGAAGACCGACTCGTCTTGATCTGGCGCTGCGTCAGCTTCTTCTGGAATCAGGAAGTTATCGATGGCCTCAAATACATTGAGGCAGGCTCCGCAGCGCACCTCTGCCGGCAGCAGCAGCTAGCACACGAGAGTTTGTGTTGAAGGTGGATTCACAAGCGGGGCATTGAGTTACATTGAACGACATGCGGCAGCACTTCGAGCGACAAGTTAGCAAGGGATTGTAGGTCAATCCCTTTGTCTTGCCTACAGTTAGCTCAACTCACTCGCGCGCTACTTCTCGCTAATTCAGGCGGGTGCCGCTCAATCGTGCCCATTCCTCGCTCAGTACCGCCTCGTCCATCTCAAACCAGGAGCCGTAATGCTCAAGTAACCCGTCAGCCTGCTCCGCTAATAAACCAGACAGGGCGATTTGTCCCTTGGGGTTTTACGAGATGAGAGAGGTCTTCGGCAAGCTGCATGAGTGGCTCGGCGAGTATATTTGCGACGAGTATGTCTGAGAGAAGAGCTGCCCTGTCGTCAGGCAATTGGTCGGGCAGGTAGGTCTCGATAACACCCTTCAGGGATGTTGTTGCGTTTCGCGTTCTCGATGGTGGCTGTAATAGCCTGAGGATCATTGTCTACAGCGATGACGCGAGCTGCTCCTAGCAGGGCTGCTGCGATAGCGAGAATGCCGGAGCCGCAGCCATAGTCGATTACTGTGCTGTCATCGCGAGATGTTCTTCTCCAGCCATTGTAGGCACATGCTGGTGGTCGCGTGGCTGCCACTGCCGAAGGCGAGGCCGGGATCGAGCATAATATTGACGGCACTTGGTTCGGGCGGCTCCTGCCAGCTCGGACACACCCAAAGGCGCTCGCCAAACTGCATGGCCTTAAAATCCGACATCCAGGATCTCTCCCAGGCCTGATCTTCTAGGGTTTCGAGAGTCAGAGACTCTTTGTCTTCAATCGCAGGGTGTTGTTGCAGGAGAAAAAGCAACCCATCGAGATTTATTTCTTTCTCGAATAGGCAGACTAGATCAACAAGATCCCATAATGGAGTGCTACCTGGCTCTTTTTGAAATACCGGTTGATCCTCTGCATCCAGATAGCTTATTGAAAGACCGCCATAATCCAGAAGCAGTTGTTCTAGAGGTTCAATCTGATCGGATCGTACCTGAACCCTGAGTTGTTGCCATGCCATAGTGAGAAGACTCGGGAAGTTCTAGGATCCAAGCTTCTTTTCTAGATAGTGGATGTTGACGCAACCCTTTTGAAACTCGGCATCGCGCACAAGATTTTGATGCAGTGGGATATTGCAGCGGATACCATCGATCAGCATCTCATCAAGAGCGATCTGTGTGCGTTTTAGTGCTGTCTCGCGAGTGTTTGCGTGGCAGATAAGCTTGGCTATCAAAGAGTCGTAGTGGGGCGGAACGCTATAGCCGCTATAGAGGTGTGAATCGACACGCACTCCGTTGCCGCCCGGCGCATGAAACATCTTTATCTTGCCTGGGCTGGGCATAAACGTGACCGGGTCCTCGGCGTTGATTCGGCACTCGAAGGCGTGTCCACGGAAATGGATATCCTCTTGGGCATAAGACAGCGGCGCACCGCCGGCTATTAGCAGTTGTTCTTTGACGATATCTACACCGGTAATCATTTCTGTAACGGGATGCTCTACCTGTACGCGCGTATTCATTTCTATGAAGTAGAATGCCTCATCTTCATAGAGAAACTCTAGGGTTCCAGCGCCGCGGTAATTCATGTTCTTGCAAGCTTGGATACAAGTCTGTGCGACTTTGGCGCGCACTTTGTCAGGAATGCCCGGAGCTGGAGCCTCCTCTAATACTTTTTGATGGCGTCGCTGCAGAGAGCAGTCACGATCGCCAAGGTAGAGCGCGTTGCCCTTGCCATCGCCGATAACTTGGATTTCCACATGACGCGGATTCTCCAAGAACTTCTCGAGATAGACTACGCCGTTGCCGAAAAAAGACTTGGCCTCGGTCTGTGTGACGAATATCGCTTTGAGTAGTGCCGCCTCATTGTGCACAACCCGCATGCCGCGGCCACCACCGCCCGCTGTTGCCTTGATGATAACTGGGTAGCCAATCTCTTTGGCTAGCGATAGCGTGCGCTCGCTGTTATCGTCTATGGGGCCATTGGAGCCGGGTACAGTAGGCACGCCTGCTCCGCGCATTACTTCGATGGCGGAAACCTTGTCGCCCATCAGGCGAATCGTCTCGGCAGTTGGGCCGATAAAAGCGAAGCCGCTGTTCTCGACCTGCTCGGCGAAGTCGGCGTTCTCCGATAGAAATCCGTAGCCGGGATGCACTGCATCGGCATCGGTCACTTCCATCGCAGAGATGATAGCGGGTGTATTGAGGTAGCTGTCTGTTGGGCTGGGCGGCCCTATGCAGACCGACTCGTCGGAGAGCCGAACATGCATTAAATCCCGGTCTGCCGTCGAATGGACAGCGACAGTTTTGATTCCAAGTTCTTTACAAGAGCGAAGTACACGCAGTGCGATTTCACCGCGATTGGCTATTAATACTTTTTCAAGCATGAAGCTATCCTTGAATTAGGCTGAGCACGCAAATTGCGTTCTATACGATTCTAATTAATGGCTGGTCGAACTCTACCGGTTCGCCATCTTCAACCAAAAAGGCTTCGATCACGCCTGCTTGATCAGCCTCAATTTGATTCATCATCTTCATCGCTTCGACAATGCAGACCACGTCTCCTGCCTTTACATGTTTGCCAACCTCAACATACGCAGGAGAGGAGGGAGAGGGAGAGCGATAAAAAGTTCCAACCATAGGAGACTTGATCGCATTTCCTTCTGCGGGGGGAGCGGCAGCGGGTGCTACTGCACTAGGTGCCGGAGCTGCTGCAGGAGCCGCCGGCGCCTGATAGGCCATGGGCGCAGGCATTGAGATGGATCCGCGGCTAATTCTAACCGACTCTTCGCCTTCCTTGATTTCGATTTCTGCGATGTCGGAAGATTCCAGCAGCTCAATCAGTTTCTTTACTTTTCTAATGTCCATAGGAATGTCTCGTTAGAATTATTGTTATCAATACTGAAAATCACCTGACTTTATCAGTATGTCGGCGTCAAAAGTGAGTTTGTGTCATTTCACTGCTTTTCCGCACTCGCATTGCCCTTAACGGCAATGGTGCAACCTTGTGCAACTAGTTGCTAGTTTTTTGCAAGCAGCTGCAGCGCCAGTTCGTAACCTTGGGCGCCCAAGCCAATCACACACCCGACAGCGATGTCGGAAAAATAGGAATGATGTCGATAGGCTTCGCGGCTGAATAGGTTTGAAAGATGCACCTCGATGAAGGGAATCTCGGAGGCCAGGATCGCGTCGCGAATAGCAATGCTAGTGTGGGTGAATCCACCAAAGTTCACGATCATGAATGCCGTGCCGTCTTTTCGTGCCGCGTGCAATCGATCGATTATCTCGCCCTCAGAGTTAGCCTGCAGGCTGTCGAATTGATGACCCGACTCCGTGCATTTTGTTGCGAGGCGCTGATTAATGTCGTCCAAGGTGTCAGATCCCGTAGATGTGGGGTTCACGACTACCGAGCAGATTTAAGTTAGGTCCATGCAGGGCCAGTATTGATGCCATGTTCTTTTCCCTAATGTGGCGGCTGGGTGAATTTTCTCCCGAGAAGCCTGATTAGCCATTTTGTCGGCATTTTCTCAGAAAATAGCATACATTTCACGCTTTTTTGCGAAAGGAAGGCCTGCGTTTACGGATTTAGCAGAAATTCGAAGCGCTGCGGAGGATAACAGAATCCCCAATCGGCACAGCCTTGATAGTCGATGAAGATTCTTGCGTTCGGCCCCGGCACGGTAGTAAGGCTTAGATCGATATCTAGCTGGCCATAATAGGCTTCTATATCTCCGAAGAACTGGTCATTTTTCTTCAGGCCATCGGGCATCGTGACTTCTACGGGTAGCTCTGCCGAATCGGCTTGCTGGCTCAGCGTGAATTGGAAGGCGTGTCTATACAGGTAGTGGCCATCTGGTAGGTTCCATACAATCTTGTATCGCCCTGGGCTAGCGGCACTGACATAGAAAGGAAAAGCTAGTTCCACAGGGAGAGGCTGTGGAGAAATGGGCTGCGCTTCTAGGCCCGAGATCGTGCGCGGTGTGAGCTGCGCTTGAGCGACGTTGCCTGCGAGCAGGACAGTGCCAAGTAGCAGAGTCAGACTGATTCGAAACGCAGAACTTATCTTCATGCTAGGTTGGACCAGTTAAACTAAGAATAAGTTTCCTACCCTAGGCGTCCCTAGTTTTGATAGCGATCAAAGACTAAGCAGGCGTTGGTGCCACCGAAGCCGAAGCTGTTCGACATGACTCGGTTCAGGGTAATGTCATCTTGGCGCTCGATTGCGATTGGCATTCCTTGCGCTTCTTCGTCTAGGTTTTCGATATTGGCCGAGGCGGCAATAAAATCATTCTCCATCATCAATAGGGTATAGATGGCTTCCTGTGCGCCTGCCGCGCCAAGTGAATGCCCCGTCAGCGACTTGGTTGAATTTAGTGTTGGTACGTTCTCACCAAACACGCTTTTGATCGCGCGTAGTTCCGAGACGTCACCGGCCGGTGTGCTAGTGCCGTGTGTGTTGATGTAGTCTACTGACCCTTCCAGACCAGCGGTCGCTATCTGCATCGCGCGTGCGCCGCCTTCGCCTGCAGGCGCAACCATGTCGTGACCATCGGAGGTTGCCGCATATCCGGTTAGCTCGGCATAGATCTTTGCGCCTCGTGCTAGGGCGTGATCGAGAGACTCCATGACAAGAATCGCGCCACCGCCAGCGATCACGAAGCCATCGCGGTCAGCATCGAAAGCGCGTGAGGCTTTATCGGGAGTGTCGTTGTATTTAGTTGAAAGCGCGCCCATAGCATCGAACATATGGCTCGTTGTCCAATGTTCTGCCTCGCCGCCTCCTGCGAAAACGATATCCTGCTTGCCTAGCTGAATTAGCTCGGCTCCATGGCCAATGCAGTGTGCGCTGGTCGCGCAGGCTGATGAGATCGTGTAGTTGACGCCTTTGATTTTGAATGGAGTGGCCAGACAAGCGGACGTGGTGCTGCTCATGGTGCGTGTTACACGGTAGGGTCCGACCTCTGCGCAAACCCTTCTCGCGCATGATATCTGTGGATTCAAGTTGTTCTTCGGAGGAGCCGCCGCCGGACCCCACTACCAATCCAGAGCGAAAATTGGATACTTCTTCTTGTGTGAGGTTGGCGTCAGATATCGCCTGTTCCATGGCGAGGTACGCATAAGCGGAGGCGTCGCCCATAAAACGGAGTATCTTGCGATCTATCAGTTCAGCTGTGTCGATCTGCACAGATCCGCTAACATGGCTGCGCATGCCAATTTCTTCATAGGTGGGATTGTGCTGGATACCACTACGGCCCGCTTTGAGCGAATCTAGTACCGACTCTTTGTCATTGCCCAAACAGGACACAATTCCGATACCAGTAACAACAACGCGCTTCATGCGATTTCCCCGATCATTAAAGAATCACTCATCCATTCTGTATTAGAATGAACTTCCTGGCTTGAACAAACCAACTTTCAATGCTTTGGTGGTATAGATTGTCTTGCCATCTACAGATACTGTGCCGTCGGCGATGCCCATAACAAGGCTTCTATTAATAAGTCGACTTATCGATAACTCGTAAACTACTTTCTTTGAAGTCGGCAGTATTTCGCCAGTAAATTTTACCTCGCCAGCTCCAAGTGCCCGACCTCTGCCTAGGTGGCCACTCCAGCCGAGGTAGAATCCCAATAGTTGCCACAGGGCATCTAACCCGAGGCATCCGGGCATGACCGGGTCGCCGGGAAAGTGACAGTCGAAAAACCAAAGCTCGGGCGTTATGTCGAGCTCCGCGATTATTTGACCGCGACCGTGCACGCCGCCATCTGCGTTGATCTCTACAATCCGATCTAGCATGAGCATATTGTCTACGGGTAATGCCGCGTTGCCAGGACCGAATAGGCGACCTTGGCCGCAGTCCACCAATTCTTCCAATGTATAGGAATTCTTAGGAGCAAAGTTGTGTTCGACTCGTGTCATAAGCTGGCTAAACCCCTCCAAGGGGTGGTTCTCCAAAGTCTGCGATGTTATCGCGCTGAAGCCAAATAATCGATCATAAATTGATGGCAGAGCCGTTGAATCAGCTCTATTTATTAAATTGGGCGATATTTTGCTACTATGTCGTTCGTGTTCGTCATTCCGCTTTAGCAGTCCAAGGTAGCAGGCTCTATGTTAATTCCCGTTATTCTCGCTGGTGGCGGGGGTTCCCGCCTCTGGCCAGCCTCTCGATCGTTGCAGCCGAAGCAATTTATTGAATTCCCTGACATGCAGGG
>CASQMQ010000077.1 GCA_949430125.1 uncultured Pseudomonadales bacterium | reverse complement strand
GCTGAATTGCCCACGATGACAACGTCATTCACGACTATTGGTGGTGAAGAGGAGGTAATGTAGCCTCGCTCCAAAGGGATGCCTTTGTAAGGATCATAAGGATGACCTAGATCTGCAAGCAGATCGACTACACCTGTGTCAGGAAAGCCATCTATAGGTACTGGATTGCCGAAGCCTTCCAGTGGGGCGCCGGTTTCAGCATCGAGTGCTGTGAGGAAAAATCCCGGAGAGATAATATAGATGATGTCCTTGCCATTGACCTGACCGAAGCCCACGCCCTTGCCGTAATCGGCTCGCATCGAATACTGATAACGCTCCGTATCTGGCTCTCTGTAGGACCAGATTGTTTCGCCGGTCTTAGGGTCAATTGCAACGACGTGGCGACGCGCGCCCGCTACAGTATACATTCGACCGTTAATGTAGCTCGGTGTGGAGCGACCGCTCTGCGCTTGGAAGCTCGACCCGTCCCATTGCCACGCGACTTCTAGATCACTGAAATTCTCGGCGGTGATTTCTTGAGAAGGTGAGAATCGCGTATGAGCAAAGTCATTGCCCAGAGTAGTCCATTCGACGTTATCTTGCTGGGCGCTGGCTACTGCCGCTAGAGATGCCAGCAGTAAACTCGCTGAAGTATTTAATAATTGGCGCATTCTTATCATTGTTTGATCCTCCTATTGGGGAAGCGATGCTTGCTAGTCTATTTTGCTAATTCGTTCAGAGAAGACAATTTTGTTTGGTAAAAGGTTAACAAAAGATAGCAAATATACTCCTTGAGAGTAGCGCAGCTTTTTTGTTTTGTCATGTAACATCGTGGCGATGGCGGGGGGAGTTGAGAAGATCTAAGGTGAAAGTGCAGGGATGCGCTTGGACAAGGCCGAACTGTGACGCTGCAAGTGCAAGGGATAGTGCTGCGGGGGCTATTCCTGCGCAGCGTAATCTACCTCGGTGGTGGAGATATAGACGGTGGACTGACTAATCGCTTTTTCTCTGAGCGGGGCTAAGGCGAGCAGTTTGTCGTCGCTTTTGTAGCGATCGAACGCCTCATGACTCGGGAATTTCAAGACATGAATCTCATCGACAGATTGCGCTGCTTCAGAACCCGTTACATCGGGGCGGAAGGCTGAGTCTATTCGGCCGCCATGATTGCAGCTGCCCGCCGTTCGAATTGGTCAAACGCAGCGGCGTCGCGACGGTAAGTAAGGCTACGCTAGTTATCATAAAAATTCTCTCTGAGCACAAATGAAGAAGTCTCCGCCCCTGCGGCTGAAAAGAGATTTGAGCGGAGACTCTCTTGATAGCCCTAAAATCTAAACCAATTCAGCCTAATATCGAAACTCCTTACCACTTGTACTGCAGGCGACCGAAAAAATTTACGCCCTGACCCAGCATGCGGCTGCCTACTGACACTTCGCTACCGATGACTCGGTTGAATCCCGTAAGGTGATCGCTGTAATCCTCATCGAAAAGATTTTCTGCGCCTGTCGTGATTGTCAGCTCGTCGCTTATCAACCAGGTGAGATACACATTGGTGAGCGCATAGCCGTGCAGTCTTTACGAAAGAGTTGTTCGGATTTAGAAGATCGAAGGTGTTGGTGCGTGACAAGTCGTCCTGCTCCGCAACAAATACCTGCTCGATCTTCGCGTTGAATCTGTTGGCCTCGTAGAACAATGAAGCTCGCGCGCTGCTTGGTGCAACACGGTAGATGTTGTCGCTGATGTCTTCTCGATCGCCATCTACCATGGATGCGATGCCTTCGACGCGCCAGTTAGAATTGATCCTTGTGCCGAAAGTCATATCTAACCCGCTAAATTCAGCCTCGGTATTGGCAAATATCAGCGGAGTTGGGTCGCCGTTTGCATTCGCGCTTACGCCGATTACGGCCATGTTCGTGGCCGCAACTCCTTGGATGTAGTCATCCACATTGCGATGGAAGATTCTTGGGGAGAAATAGAAATCGCCTACTACCCAATCGAAACCTAATTCGATTTGCCGTGACTTCTCGGGGTCGAGTTCGGGGTTGCCCACATAGTTGTTGCCGTCACCGATGCCCGCGTTCGCCTCAAGCGGAATCCACAGATAGCGTTCCTGATAGATTGGCGAGCGCATCTTCTGAGCGAAGCCAAGCTCCACTACTAAATTGTCCGTTGCTTGATAGCGACCCTTCACTACCCAGTCTAGGTTGTTATCAGTCTGGCTGCGATCTGCCGCATTAAATCCTTCGCGAAGCATGAAGACAGCGCGCGGCGGAGTGCCCATTGGCCACATCGCTGGATTCATGTCGACAAGCCTGGCGGGGAAGGCGTCTACCGTTCCGGTGCTCATGTCTATATTCTCAGAACGAAAGCCTGCTTCCAGATAAGCGCGTTGGCCTACAAATGAAGACCACTGCCCAAATATCGCCAGGTTCTCAACATCGGATCCGTTGAAATTATTGACGGAGAAGGGCGCGAAATCAGGATCATAGACAGTGGCATCGTGCTGGGCATCTTTGCCTTCTATGCCGGCGAGCATTGTGCCGTTGCCAACTGCCCAATCAAACGTGACCTTAAATCCTGACTCTTCGCTTGCAGTTAACACCGCGCGATTATCATCGCCGACGAAAGGAGGAAGCGACAGATTAGAGAAATTCGGAGTAGGGCGAAGTAGAGAGTTGCTCATGCCGTGATCGATATCCGATCCGTAGACTTGAATAGAGAGCCCAATATTGCCAATTTCTGTGCGATAGCTCGCATTCCATACCTCGGTATCGAACCAATCGATATCCATTGGTAAACCGGGTGTGCCAGTGTCTTCCGTTTCCAGTCGGTGCAGGTTCAATTCAAACTCATGTTCACCAGAGCGAAATCCATAACCAAAGCCGAATACATCTCTCTCGTACTGTGTGGCATCAACCGTACCCTCGGCAGACTCATAATCGTCGCCGTCATCGGCGCTGCCTACTATATAGATGCGCTGCGAATCTGAGCTAAGCCCAAATACACCGGAGAGGCTGGTTCCGTCATCCACGCTAGATAAGGCAGTTTCAGTATCGCCGCTAAATTTCCAGCCATTGCCGGAATTATAGTCGGGACGCTTCCAGTACGCAGTCGCGGCACCGCCTATGCCGCCGCCGGTAGCAATAGAGGCGATACCTTGCTCAACCACCAATTTTTCCATGAGTCCCGCTGGGATGTGGTGCAGCGGAGGTGCCATCCAGTTTGGACCGCCACCGTGAATGAGCATGCCGTCGACACGAACATTCATGCGGGGGCCGAACATGCCGCGATACTGTATCTGCCCTGTAAGTGGTCCGTTGTTATTAGCCGCACCGCCGGGAACTTGGTTCATCAATTTGGCGGCATCGACGTTGGAGCCGGTGCGACTTGCAGTGAATTCGGTCTCAAGAAACTCCTGACGGCCTATAACCACAACTTCCTCGACCTGATTCTGGGCATAGACTGCTGTGCTTGTGGAAATGAAGAGTAGACTTAAAGCGATTGATTGCTTGAATTGGTTCAATGGATTCGGTTGCTTCACTGCAAACCTCCTTGTTTCAGCTTAGAATTGAATGCGTTTTGCGCTTTGAACAAAGGTTGGGAGTATAGGAGTTGATCGGCTCCATTGGAATGCGACAAATAGTCACATTAAATGTCGCAACTAGTAGTAGCTAAGTAGTGAAAATCCATAAAAACAATGGCTTAGATAAAAACCCTGCGTATAGTGTTGGTTAGTTTCCGGCACGCTAACTGGTTCAGTATTGATTCAGGTCAATCGAGTTATAAATGCTGAGAGTTAGCAAAATAGATAAGACTATGAAAACAGCAGGCAACAACTGGCTAATATCATTTGCCAAGAATTTTTGGGGTATTTTGCTGATGTGCGGTGCTCGCGTTTATTTTCACTTTCGCGTTCAGTGTCCGACCAGAGGCTCAGGAGCAAGTTGGTGATGGGGTATTCGATACCCAAGAGGAGATAGATTCAGCTGAGGAAGATCTGCGTAATGAGCAAGAAAGAACTGC
The DNA here is from genome assembly GCA_949430125.1 of uncultured Pseudomonadales bacterium. GTDB lineage: Bacteria > Pseudomonadota > Gammaproteobacteria > Pseudomonadales > Pseudohongiellaceae > UBA9145. Next base: position 10,104 of record CASQMQ010000077.1, on the reverse strand, counting down.
TGATGCAGAGTTTGTCCGAGAGTTAGATCTCCGCCGACAGGCCATCGATGAAATGCAGGGGAGTCAGGGGATCTACTCGCCTCAGCTTCAAGAGGCTTATGGCGATCTCGCGGCACTGTATGCTGAAGTCGAAGACTTCGAATCGGCGATCAGGGTGTATACCGATGCACTGCAGATTAGTCGCATCAATACCGGGCTCTATAGCGACGAGCAATTACCTATCATTGCCTCACTGATCAAGAGCAACAGCCAGCTGAGTAATTGGGAAGAAACCGACGACCTGCACGAGCTTCGCTACCACATTAGCAGTCGTTTCTATGAGCTAGGTGATCTTGCCTATCTCGAGGCGGCGGAGAATTATGGGGAATGGAAATTACGTCTATTGCAACAAAACCTGCTCGATCTTGGCTATCGCTCTTACTCGCGCAATGCCGAAGATCTTAGCGAATTTTATGAGCGACTCTTGGACAATCTTGAGATTCAAACAGACACTAGGCCTGAGAACCTGATTGGAATAATCACGGGTAAATCAGAGACTGACTTGGTTTTGGCGAGAGCGATTGCTAGTACCCCCTATACCACCTTTGAAGGAACAGTCAGTCGCTACCTCAATCAACAGCGCTGTCGCAATGTGCGAAATGCTGCGGGGCAAACCGTCAGGGAATGTGTCAACGTTCAAGTGGAAAATCCACGCTACCGTCAATCGCAGGTGGATGCGAAACAGTTCGCCATGAATAGACGCACCAGAGCGGTGCAGGAATCCATCGATAGTCTGAGGCAGATTTACGATCAGAGCTCCGATCTTGGCCGGGTGGAGCGTGCGGAGCTAGAGGCTCAGATCGCCGAGCTGGAGACTCAGGCCTTCCAGTTACTCAGGCAGTCGAGGTCGCGTCGGCGATTCTAGGCTCCGTTTAACTCTATGCGCTGGCACCTGCCATGCCTGTATACCTCATTGCGCTACCCATTTGCATTCAGAGGCCTCCGGTTGTCGTATTTATAGGAGGTTTCAATCCAGTTTTACTGGAAAATTCCCGATACAAAGTGTTCAATGGGCCTGTCTCGTGACGCTTCCGCGTTCGGGGCTTTGCTAAACAACCGGAGGAGATTATGTCTCAATTTGTTAATAGACTAACTCGGCTTACGCTGGCTGCGCTTTTAGCAGTTGTCGCGCTGGGAAGTCAATTTGCTGCCGCATTGGAAGTGGGTGATAAAGCACCTGATTTCACACTGCAGGCATCGGATGGCCAGACCTACAGCATGTCCCAGTTTTTGGGCGAGAAGCCTGTAGTGATTGCCTTCTTTCCTAAAGCCTTTACCGGCGGATGAACTATGCAATGCAAAGCGCTGCGTGACAGTGCTAGAGAAATTGGAAGTTTTGACGTTGCTTATTTTATGGCTAGTGTAGATACACTGGAAGACAATACAGCTTTTGCTGAAGAGCATGCAGCTGGTTTTCCAATTCTTGCAGATCCTGAAAAGGAGATGACAAGTGAATACGGTGTATTGATGTCGGCTGGTTTCGCTAATCGTTGGACCTACTACATTGGTGCCGACGGTACTATCTTAAAGATAGATAAAGAGACCAAGCCAGCAACGGCAGGCAAGGATTTAACCCGCACGATGGAAGAGCTGGGCTTTCCTAAGGTATAAGTTCACGATCACAGATACGTGAATGAAAAAATGAAACCCGAGTGCTGTAAGGCATTCGGGTTTTTTTTGATCAATTGTTGAGCTGATGAACATGCGCCCTTGCAGCAACTGTGTTTGAATTGGGGCAATTGGTGGCTATAGGCTGACGCTTCTATCCACTGTGTTGTAGCCGGCCGGGGGCTGTGACAAAATGCGTCTAAGTGTATCCCTCACTTGCACTTATTTGCAGTACCACACACATGCGGAGTGTTTCATGTCAAAAATTGGCATCTGGGTAGTCGCGGCTATTGCCGTGTTTACCCTATTGTATTTGGTGTACCTGGCGGCCACTTTTGAAGCGCCCACCGGTACGACAACTGTAATAGTGCCAGCGACTGCTGTGCAGCCTGTTGCCGAACCTACCCCATTGCTTACACCGACGCTACCGCAGACGCGTTTGCAGCCTCGGGAAGAGCCGCCAGCTGTCGCTGCTACACCGGTAATCGAAGTGGCACCGGTAGAGGTTGCTGCGCCGGTTGCAGAAGAGCTACCCACCGAGCTTGTCGAATTGCCTAGCCTGAATGACAGCGATGGCTTCGTTCTAGAAGGATTACGGGCTCTGCAAAACGGTGTCGCGCTGGTTAGTGTCCTGAGTGATGAACAACTCATTCGAAGTATCGTTGTTTTTGTCGACAATATTAGCCGTGGTGATTTTCCCCAGGCTAGTTTGCCGTACAAGCGGATAGGACAGGAAATGCCGGTTCGCAATATCGACGCGAATCTTTTTGTGATGGAAGCCAATGCACACGAACGCTTTAATCAAATCATAGATACCTTTGTTGCAGTTGATACTGTTCAGGCGATGATTCTCTATCGAACTCTTCAGCCCGTATTTCAGCAAGCCTATGCGGAGATCGGGTCTAGAAATGTAAACTTCGATGACACCTTGCGCTCGGCGATTAACGCTGTGCTGCGTTCGTCAAATGTAGAGGGTCCTTATCAGTTGGTTAAGCCTTCAGTTATGTTTCTTTATGCAGATGCCAGCATCGAAAACATGGAAGAAATGCAGAAGCAGTTGATTCGTATTGGCCCGGAAAACACAGAAAAACTAAAAGCTAAGTTGCGGCAGTTTTCAGAGCAATTGTAGAAACGAGATTCGTGCTAACAAATTTTATAGGTTAACTAATGCTACAGCTTCCATCCCCGCTCGTTAACGTCAATTGGTTGCACGACAACCTCCACGCTTCACAATTAATTATTCTTGATGCGTCGGTTCCTCCAGTAGTGCCGGGTTATGAGTCTCTTAATAGCGAAGAGTGCTTTCTAGCCATTTCTGGAGCGCGGCGCTTCGACTACGACAAGAAGATATGCAAGCAGGATTCTTCCCTGCCGCATATGATGCCCGGAGCTGATTTATTTCAGGAAGAGGTGCGTAAACTCGGTATAAATAGTGACAGTGTCATCGTGATCTATGATGACGTCGGGCTGTATTCCAGTCCGCGCGCCTGGTGGATGCTTCGCGCCATGGGGCATGAGCAGGTTGCGGTTCTGGATGGAGGCTTACGCGCATGGATTGCTGCCGGTTTAGCCACTACTCGATAGTTTGCAGCTTAACTCTCCAGCAGGGAATTTTGAGGCGAACTACGAGGAAGATTCATTCTGCGATTTCAGCGTCGTACTTTCCTCGATAGATGATTCGAGCTGCGCGATTCTCGATGCGCGGTCCAGCGGCCGATTCTACGGCACAGCCCCAGAGCCAAGAGCGGGCATTCGCGGTGGCCATATGCCCAATGCGCGGAACTTACCCTTTCCCAAGCTATTGAACGGGGGATCGATGAAGCCCGTGGCCGATCTGCAAGAAATTTTCAATGAATACATCACAGACGATGAACGGCTAATCACTAGCTGTGGTTCGGGCCTCACCGCCTGCATCCTCACCTTTGCGGCCTACCTTGCAGGTCACCGCAATCTATCTGTCTACGATGGCTCATGGGTAGAGTGGGGAGCGCCTTCGAAACTCCCCGTTGTGACTGATTGACAGCTTCTAAAACTGCTCGCCTTGCAAAAGCCATTTTTTACAAGGGATCACATTTTCAATATAATCCCTATCACTCTACTGCGCTGGATTTACGTTCCAGTCAGCTATAAGGATGATCATGAATAATACGGCCGTTGGCGTAGTTGTCGCCGCTCTCTATCGCTTTGCGAAATTCCCAGATTATGAGTCCTTCCGCGAGCCCCTGCTTGCAATTATGCGTGCTCATGAGGTGCGGGGCACCTTGCTGCTCGCGGCCGAAGGAATAAATGGCACTATCGCTGGAAGCAGGATCGGCATCGATGCCGTACTTGCCTGGTTGGCGAAGGACCATCGATTTGCAGGAATACAGGCCAAAGAATCCTATGTTGATGAGAATCCTTTCTATCGGACCAAGGTTAAACTGAAGAAAGAGATAGTAACCATGGGTGTTGAGGATATAGACCCGACCCATATAGTGGGCACCTATGTGGATGCCAAGGACTGGAATGCTCTAATAGCAGATCCCGAAGTTCTTCTTCTCGATACGCGTAATCAGTACGAGGTTGAGATCGGCACCTTCGAGAACGCCATAAATCCGAAGACGGATTCCTTCAGAGAATTTCCTGAATACGTGAGAAAGAACCTCGACTCTAAAGTGCACAAGAAAGTCGCAATGTTCTGTACCGGCGGAATACGCTGCGAGAAATCCACGGCCTATCTCAAACAACATGGCTTCGAAGATGTGTTTCACCTAAAGGGCGGGATATTGAAATATCTGGAGGAGCAACCAGAGGGTGAAACCAAGTGGCAGGGTGAGTGTTTCGTTTTCGATAACCGCGTGACCGTAAACCACAAGTTGGAGAAGGGTAACTATGATCAATGCCATGCCTGCCGTCGACCGATCACCGAGGAAGATAAGGACAGCGAGTTCTATCAGAAGGGCGTGAGTTGCCACCACTGCTACGACAAGCACAGCAAGGAACAGGTAAAGCGCTACGCTGAACGCGAACGCCAGATGCAACTCGCTGCGCAGCGCTCAGAGGCCCACATAGGTGCCCCCATGGAATCAACGATAGAGCGGGGCAAGCAGGAAAAACTGCGTTTCAAGGAAGAGCAGAGGATGCGGGAGAAAGAAAGGCCAAAGAGTTGAAGCTTCGTCTTCGCGCAACATAGCTCCACTTCAGCTTTAGGGGTATAGTCTTTTGTTAATGCTGCGTGGCTCTAAGCTGGTGAGAGTCAGCTAGCTGAAAAATAACAAAAGGCGACTATTATGAATGTCGATGCAGTCAATAAAGCTCCCCGTATTTTTCCTATCATCCTTTTGCTCTTTGGCGTTCCCATGATATTGGGAGGCGCGCAGTTGATTATTCTGGGTGGCTCATTCTACTATCTTTTATCTGGATTCTTGCTGACGGCCTGTGCTGGAAGATTGTGGAAGCAAGACAAATTTGCGTCCATGATCTATGGCGCCCTCATGGTATTCACTGTGTTGTGGTCACTGAATGAATCCGGCACCAATCACTGGGCCTTGCTGCCTAGAATACTACCTTTCGCTGTACTTGGATTATGGTTTCTAACTCCTTGGCTGCGACGCTCCTTACATCAAGGTAACCCGCCTCCGCTGCTGGCTGCTAAATACCCGCTTTATGTAACCACGATAGCACTAGCGCTCGCCGCCTATGTAGCCATAGACGGTGCCGGATATGAAGTTAATCCACTGACTGAGCGCTCCGGTGTTAATACTGTAAACACGGCAACGGATTGGCCCAGCTATGGCAACACCTTGGGTGGTAGCAGGTACTCGCCGGTCGATCAGATAAATAGAGACAACGTTGACAGTTTAGAGGTGGCTTGGACTTATCGAACTAATGCGGGTGGCTCCTTTAAGGCGACACCTTTGCAAGTAGGCGAGCTGCTGTATGCCTGCACTGGAGGAAACAGAGTCATCGCACTGAATGCCGATAGCGGAGAACTGCGTTGGCAGTTCGATCCGCTCATCGATCCTGAACATTTAGAATTTTTGCGTTATTTCACTACGGGTTGTCGTGGTGTTTCCTACTTCGAAGCGCCGGAAGACTATCAGGGTGAATGTCAACAGAGAATACTAACAGCGACTACGGATGCTCGATTAATCGCAATCGATGCGCTAAGCGGTGCGCGCTGTTCTCAATTTGGTGAGCAGGGCGAGGTAGATCTAACAATTGGTATGGGTAACGATCCGAGAATATTTAATTTTCAAACCTCCCCACCTGGAATCGTGCGTGGCAATGCTGTCGTTGGGGGTTGGGTTTTTGACAATCAAAGTGTAGGCGAGCCATCGGGTGTCGTCCGTGCATTCGATGCCCTCTCTGGAGAATTCGCTTGGGCCTGGGACATGGGCAGACCGGGTGTGAATATCGAGCCCTTAAGGGGAGAGGTTTACACCCGAGGCACGCCGAATGTTTGGAGTTTGTTTAGCGTCGATGAAGAGCTAGGTTTGATATACGCGCCAACTGGTAATGAGACGCCGGACTATTTCGGTGGACAGCGCATGGAGTCCAGTGAGCAGTACGCGAGCTCAATAGTGGCTATCGATGGCGAAACGGGATCGGTGCGCTGGTCATACCAGACAACCCACCATGACTTATGGGACTACGATGTGCCGTCGCAGCCGGTATTGATAGATTTGCCCGGTGAGGATGGTGAGAAGATCCCGGCGGTTCTGGTGCCAACCAAGCGCGCCGAAGTCTTCGTGCTGAATAGGGTGACAGGCGAACCGATTTTCGATATTCAGGAGCTGCCCGTGCCTCAGGAGGGTGGAGTGCCTGAAGACTATGTTGCGGCAACCCAGCCTTTCGCGGTCGACCTTCCGAATTTCCGACCAGAGCTGTCAGAGGAAAAGATGTGGGGCGTTACGCCGCTAGATCAACTCTGGTGCCGTATCGAGTTTAAGAAGATGCGCTACGAGGGACACTTCACGGTACCCGGCGCCGATACGATCTTTCAATTCCCTGGCAATGCTGGCGGTCACAACTGGGGCTCGGTCAGTATCGATCAGGTGAACAACATCATGGTAGTCAATCCATTGGTCTTGGGTAATCAGCTGACGCTGATTCCCAGAGGCGAATTGCCGGAAGGTCAGCAGGGCAACCAACTCGGCACGCCATATTCCCACAGAACAGTTCGTTTCATGTCGCCTCTAGGAGTTCCCTGTAACCAGCCGCCCTTTGGTGTTCTCGCAGCTATCGATCTCGAGACGAAGCAATTGCTTTGGGAGCGACCTATAGGCACAGCGAAGGAGAGCGGACCGTTCGGCATAAAGACGCGACTGCCAATCACCGTGGGTACCCCGCAGAGCGCAGGCACGATAACGACGGCGGGTGGTTTGATTTTCAGCGCGGGCACTTTCGACAATACAATTCGGGCTACAAACATAAGCGACGGAAAGGAGCTGTGGAGCGCTGATCTGCCTTTCACGGCGCATGCGACTCCCATGAGTTATCTGTCTCCAGCAGGAGAGCAGACCGTAGTAATTACCGTTCCGGTTTTTAATTCAACCAGTGGCTCGGGCTTTAGAGCGCTTCCCGCTGACGAAGAAGATCCAGAAGGCGGATACATCATTGCCTATCGCTTGCCACAATGAGGAAGTGAAAATGAAGAGCAGTAGAAAAATTTCATTAGTCTCGTCGTCTATGTTTGCGTTTTTATTTAGCGCGAGCCTGCTCGCTCAGGAATCCGAGCTCGCAGCACTTTCAAGCTGGGTGGCAATCGACGCGCCCACCGGCCATGAACACCTAGCAATCGAAAAGATTCAGAGTGAATATACTGGCTGGGATCATGACTCTTATGGCAACTTATTTAAGGTGGTAGGCCGCGGAGAGCCACGACGTGTAGTTGCCTGCGCGCTAGATTCTTATAGCTATGCAGTGAGTCAGATTACCGACGCGGGCTATCTTCGTCTGCATAGGATAGGAAGTGGGTCAAGTCACCCACTTTGGGATCAGGCTCACGAAGGTCAGCAGTTACGTATCCTGACGCGTAGCGGTCCTGTGGTTGGGGTGACGGCGGTAGCGAATGGGCATTTCGCTGCACAGCATAGAAACGAGACTGCGATCATTACCCAGAACGATCTCTGGTTGGACGTAGGTGCCGAGTCTGCCGCTGAGGTAGCCGACATGGGAATCGCTCTGTTAGATCCAGCTCTGCGCCATTTCCCGGCATGGTCTTATACGAACGAGGTGGCTGGGCCTAGAGCGGGAGCAAGAGTGGGCTGTGCAGCTCTACTTGCCGCCGCCGAGGCGGGTGTCAACGGCGCGGTCCGGCAGTACTAAATACCTAATTAGCGTGCAGCAGGTGTTCGGTTGGATTGGGCTAGGCGCGGGAGTCAGCAGCGATGCTACCCCTGACGAGATTATCGTGCTTGGAGTTGGATCGACTGACTTTGATGACCGAGTCGTAGACGGTCTTGGAGACACGAGCCGATGTCGTGTTGACCGGCAACGGCAAAGCAGAGATACGACTCATCACGCCCGCTGTGACAGACGCCGATGCGCTCATGGAACGAATGAGTCTCGCCAGCGCTAATCAAGTATTAGACGCCATGGTGGCGGCCATCAACCCAGATGCGCAAAGGCCTGCTTGGCTTGCCGCACCTAAACAGGCAGCTGTGTTAAATAACGAACCTTCTCGCTGGGGCGCTAGCGATAACACCGAGCGCTTGACGGAGATAGAGGGATTACTCGATCAGGTGGCCGAGAAGTCAGCGGTCCCCGGCCACGAAGGTCCGATCAGAAACGCCATCTATAACGCAATGCCAGAATGGGCCAAGGAAATAGCGCAGACAGATGAGATGGGCAATATGTGGGTTGAGGTTGGTCCGGCCGGTCAGGCCACCGTGTTCTTAGCGCATATGGACGAGGTGGGTTACGAGGTCGAGAGTATTGATAGAAATGGAGTGGTCAACCTGACCCGTTTGGGAGGTGTGGTCGAGACGGCTTGGGAAGGTCAGCCGGCTCTGTTGCAACTAGACCCCTTTATCAACATCGAGTCGCAATCTCAGGCTCCCTCATTGCGTGGTGTTTTCAACACTCGCAGCAGAGCCCCAGCAGAAACGGCCCGATGCAGTGACGGCCTGGTTCGGTATGAATAGAGGACAATTGGAAGCTGCTGGCGTTCGGGAGGGGATGGGTGTTACCGGCTATAAGGAAGGACACAGGATGGGTGCCTTTCGTTACTCGTCGAGATCCTTAGACGATCGCGTAGGCACAACGTCTTTGTCGTTTGCTCTGCGGCAGATAGATCCTGATGCGCTGCAAAACAAAGTCGTCTTTACATGGACCGTTCGGGAAGAGGGTGGGCTACGCGGAGCGGCGGCGATGGCCCAGCGACTGGGAAATAGAACTCGGCGGGCTTATAGCATCGACACCTTTGTCTCCTCAGACACACCCTTAGAATCATCCCATTTCGCCTTTGTGCCTCTTGGCACTGGGCCGGTGTTGCGCTCGATTGAAAACGCGAGCATGGCAACCCCTTATGAATTCGATCGTAATCGGGGCATCGCCGAAGCCGCTGGCATTGATGCGCAGATCGGGCTCACGCAGGGTAGTACCGACGGCACGACGTTCACTATCTATGGTGCGCCAAATGCTGGACTATCATGGCCTGGCAGATACAGTCACTCGCCCGCCGAAATCGCAGACCTTAGAGACGTGGCTGAACTGATTGATCTGATACAAGCCATGGCCGAAGCGCCGCAGGGTCCGTAGTTCATAATGCTAACAACAGCTTAACAATGCAGGACGCATTGATGAGTGAAGTAGAACTACCATTCGAGTCCCTATGGGGATTTTCTCGGCATTCGAATCGTAGAAGCGGCGGCAGGCATCGAGCGTCTGCCATCTAGAGTTAAAGGGTCATCACATGAACACCGGTGGCAGAGTGCACGGCGGTGTTTTGACCTCGCTGAGCGGACACGGCGGCGGGAGTTGCGGTTCGATCTATTCGTCCCGAAGGTAAATCCTCAGCGACGACCGATCTGAGCATTTCTTTCATTCGGCCGCCACTGGGAAAGATACTCGAGGCGCACGCCGAGGTGATTCATGCGGGCAAGCGTTTGTTCAGAACGGAGATATCTGTTTACAGCGATGAGAAATTGATCGCGAAGACGAATGCGACGTTTATGCTTGTCGATAAGAACTCAGCCCGAAATTGACTACTATCAACTTGCTACACTATTTTGCTTGAGGTTAGAGTGGGCAATCTTAGAAAAATGGATGCCGTCTGCGAACGCGACGACATCCTAGGCACTGATAGTTGGCACTGCTAGAAGTCGAATCTTAGTCCAGCAGTTACAGTACGATCCTTGTTGGGGCGAGCACCATAAGGGTGTCGACCAAGGATATCTTCCTGACTCGTTAAGTTCTCAACCCGGCCATAGAAAGTCAGCGCACTACTAAACTGGTAGTTCGCAGAGATATCCA
>CASQMQ010000076.1 GCA_949430125.1 uncultured Pseudomonadales bacterium | reverse complement strand
CGTTGACGCACTTACTAATTATTGTATTTATGTCGTCTTCGCTAAGAGTGCGCGAAGGATGCTGCCACGTCAAGCCCAAAGCGATACTTTTTTTACTTTTTGCGACTGCATCCCCTTGATAAACATCAAATATTCGCAGATCAGTTAAGTGCTCACCGGCATTCTCACTGACATTGGCCAAGACATCCGCAGATGCGCAGCTGCTGTCGATCAGGATAGCCAAATCTCGACTCACTTCCGGAAATTTAGACAGTGCGCTCGCGGCAGGTAATCGGCGCTCTTGCAGGGGCGCCAGCTGTACTTCAAACATATAGCAGCTCCCTGTGATGCCCATTTTTCGTAGTATTGCGGGGTGCAGAGCACCTATGTGCCCCACTATCGCGCCATTACTTTCTATGCGCGCACATTGCCCACTGTGGAAGCAGGCATAGTCCGCTGCTACGAACGTATATCTACCCGGCTCTAATCCCAGAGCCAGCAACAGCTCGACATCACCTTTTAGGTCATAGAAATCTGATAACTCTTTGTTATTATTCCAATTTATCGGCATTTTATTGCCAGAAATAGACCGGCTAGCATTGCCGTTTGTTTAATTTCTTCGCCGCTGCCCTGAAACACTAACCCCGATTCAAATATCCGAATGCGCTCGATCTGGCGGTTTTCATTGTATTTCAGTGTTGTAATTAGTCCCGGCAAAATACTCGTGCGCATCACCGCCATGTCAGAAGATATTGGATTCTGCAACGAGACTCCAGGCTGATCTGGAAATAGCGTGTCGGCAAGAGATGGTTCAATGAAGCTGTAAGTAACGACCTCCTGATAGCCTAAAGCCACCAATTGTTGCCGGATCTGGCCTAATTCGGTGCGAGACTCCGGTTTTGAGCTCAGGCTTTGTTTGCCAAGACCTCCGGTCTGCGGGAGATTATTGTAGCCATAGATTCTAGCCAACTCTTCAATCAAGTCTGCCTCGATACTGACATCGAAACGGTAAGAAGGCACAGAAACGGTCAAGACCTCACCGCCGTCATCTGCAAAGCCGAATCCCAGCCTACTTAAGATGTCTCTGACCTCTTCTTGCTCCATCTGGATACCTAACAAGCTACTAATTGAGCTGTACTTTAGGCTAATCTCGTTAGGATTCAGGAAGGTGGCCTATCGCTTCAGTGATAGGTCCTGCTTCGCCACCACAGATATCGAGAAGCAACTGGGTAGCCCTCTGCATTGCGATTCGTTGCAGTTGATAGTCGACGCCCCTTTCATAGCGGTGTGATGCATCTGTATGCATACCATAGGCTCTCGCCTTGCCGGCTACAGCCAAAGGCGCAAAGAACGCACACTCGAGGAATACATGCTGCGTCTGATCACTCACGGCAGTAACCATGCCCCCCATGATGCCAGCCATGGCCACGGGTTTCGATGCATCAGTGATAAGCAAGACATCAGGGGTCAGCTCTACTTCTTTTCCATCGAGCAGCTCTAGCGTCTCCATCTTCTTTGCAAAACGAACATCAATATGCCCTTCCAACTTTGCTAGATCGAAAGCGTGCATGGGCTGACCCAGCTCCAGTAACACGTAGTTTGTTACATCAACAACCGGATCAATACTTCGCAGCCCAGAGCGGCGCAGCTTTTCCTTGATCCACAAAGGGGATTCCGACTTGAGATTGATATTCCTAATAACGCGCCCGAGATAACGGGGACAGGCATCTTTGGCAGTGATCCTAACGTCGAATCTATCGCTGATTGACTCGATAGGGATTGGAAAGTCTAAAGGCACCACATCTTGCCGCGCTATCACACCCACTTCACGGGCTAGACCGATCATTCCCAAGCAGTCGCCGCGGTTGGGGGTCAGATCTAATTCAATGCTCGTGTCATCGAGCTTTAGAGAGCTGCGTATATCTTCGCCCACACTGGCATTCTCATGAAGCTCCAACAATCCGTCGGAGCTTTCTTCCAAGCCCAACTCTTCGCTGGAACACAGCATACCGTTCGATTCGACACCACGTATTTTTGCCTTCTTAATCTTGAATGGCTTCGCGCCAGTAGACTCTATGATTGTAGCGCCAAGTTTAGCGAATGGGACTTTTATACCAGCGCGAACATTTGGAGCGCCACACACTACCTGAAACGACTCTTCTCCATCGGACACAGAACACAGGCTGAGTTTGTCTGCATCGGGATGCGGTTCGATTGACTCAACTAGACCCACGACTATCCCACTGCACTGACACGCGACCGGCATTGAGCCATCGACCTCGAGGCCAGCCATAGTGAGCTCGTCTATTAATTGCTGCGTTTCAAGCTCTGGACTTACCCATTCTCGAAGCCATTGTTCGCTGAATATCATTTCTTAGGTCGACACTTTGAAATTACTTGTTAATTGAACTGTTGTAAAAATCTAAGATCGTTCTCGAAGTAGGTTCGAAGATCCCCTACACCGTAGCGCAACATCGCCAATCGTTCGACACCCATGCCGAATGCGAAGCCGTTGTATTTTGTCGTGTCGATGTTCGACATCTCAAGCACTCTTGGGGTGCACCATTCCACAACCCATAACTTCCAGCCAACCGGTATTGCCACAGATTCTACAACCCTTTCCCGCGCAGCTGACACAACCCATATCTACTTCGGCAGACGGTTCAGTGAATGGAAAATAGGAAGGACGGAAACGCACTGGCATATCTTCTTCGAAATAGGCATGCAGAAAATCGATCACTGTCCCCTTCAAATCGGCGAAGCTCACATTTTCATCGATCAACAAACCTTCGACCTGATGAAACATCGGCGTGTGCGTTAGGTCTGAATCACAGCGATAGACACGACCTGGGCAGATCATTCTGAATGGTGGTTTCCCACCTTCCATGACCCTGACCTGCACGGGCGATGTATGCGTCCTAAGTACGGTGCCAGGACTCACATAAAACGTATCGTGCATTGCACGCGCCGGATGATGGCTAGGAATATTTAGCGCTTCGAAGTTGTGATAGTCATCTTCTATCTCCGGGCCTTCAGCGACATCGTATCCGCAGGTTTCGAAGATAGAGGTGATGCGATCTATGGTAATTGTAATCGGATGTAAGCCGCCCTGACTCTGACGTCTACCAGGAAGAGTTACATCGATAGTCTCGCTGCTGAGTTGTGCATTGAGGCTTTCTTCTACCAGAGAGCTTTTGCGGGCCTCTATCGCTTTCTGAACTTCCTGCTTTGCGATATTAATACGCTCGCCAGCTGACGGACGCTCTTCGGCAGGTAATTGACCGAGCGACTTCAAAAGCGCAGTCAGAGCTCCCTTTTTCCCTAAATAGCGAACGCGCGAAGACTCCAGCGATTTTTCGTCACTAGAGTCTTTGATTGCTTGCAGGGCTTCTGCAAGTAGGGAGTTAGGATCTGCCATGAGCCACTTACCCAAGAAGAGTTAAGCTGCGAGGCTAGCTTTCGCCTGATCTACAACTGCATTAAAAGCTAGCTTGTCATGCACTGCTAGGTCTGCCAACACACGACGATCGACTTCGATCTCCGCTTTCTTTAATCCAGCGATAAGTTGGCTGTAGCTCATACCATTCTCACGCGCCTGCGCATTAATACGCGTGATCCACAACGCTCTGAAGACGCGCTTCTTAACGCGTCTGTCACGGTAGGCGTACTGCCCTGCCTTAGTAACTGCTTGGGTAGCAACCCGATAGATACGACTTCGCGCGCCGTAATAACCTTTTGCCTTCTTTAATACTTTCTTGTGACGTCGGTTTGCTGTGACGCCGCGTTTTACTCGAGCCATTTTATATTCTCCTGATTAATTTTGTGATTAGACTTCGCGCAGCATGCGTTTAATTGCTGGTAAATTGTCAGCATGCACGGGAGTAGTTCCGCGCAACTGTCGCTTTCGCTTGGTCGTCATCTTAGTCAGGATATGACTCTTGTAGGCGCTCTTTCGCTTGTAACCGGAAGCAGTTTTCTTAAACCGCTTCGCAGCACCACTATGGGTTTTTAGTTTTCCAGCCATTACATCTAACTCCGCATTTGCTCCAATGTTTATCAGTAACTATTGGATGCTTTTAATAAATACCTAACAATCGAAAAGATCAGCCTCCAATGAACCAATCGGATCATTGGAGGCTGACCCTAAATCTCGCTAGCGCTTTTTGACCGGTGCTAAAACCATAATGATTTGCCGGCCTTCCATCTTGGGCTCCTGCTCTACGGTGCCGTATTCAACGAGATCCACTCGGATCCTGTTGACTAGCTCCATACCAAGATGTTGATGGGCCATTTCCCGGCCGCGGAATCTGAGCGATACCTTGGCCTTGTCCCCATCTTCTAGGAAACGTATCAGGTTGCGTAGTTTTACCTGATAATCCCCTATTTCCGTCCCTGGTCGAAATTTTATCTCTTTAACTTGAGTTCGCCGCTGCTTCTTCTTATTAGCAGCCTTTTCCTTCTTAAGATCGAATATGTGCTTGCCATAATCCATGATCTTGCAGACCTGTGGGTCCGCGTCAGGTGCTATAAGCACCAGATCAAGCTTGGCTTCGGCCGCAGCCGCTCGCGCGTCCTCTAATGACTTAATACCGAGTTGCTCTCCTTCCTCACCAACTAGGCGAACTTGGTCAGCTTCGATATGCTCATTAATGATTGGCTTCTTAGAACTGCTCCTCATGATATGCGCGAACGCTTATTCCTCGTATTCGATGTTAGTAAAATTTTTTGTGGTTTTGCTACGCGCCACGGCCAAAGCTAGCGACATCCTGATTTAAGAGCGTACAAAACTCATGGAATGTCATGGCTCCCAAGTCCTCGCCACCGCGTTTGCGCACTGCCACAGTACCGTTTTCTACTTCTTTATCCCCAACTACTAGGAGATAAGGAATCTTCTGTAAAGTGTGCTCGCGGATTTTAAAGCCGATCTTCTCATTTCTCAAGTCCGTAGACACTCTAAACCCCTTATTTTTCAAGGATTCTTCGAAATTTCGACAATAATCGTTCTGTTTGTCCGTTATATTCAAAATCAGGGCTTGTTCTGGTGCCAACCAAGCAGGCATGTCCCCCGCATAGTGCTCGATCAGAATGCCAATAAACCGCTCAAAAGATCCCAAAACTGCTCTATGCAGCATAACCGGCTCCTGCTTGCTGCTATCCTCTGCCACATACTGTGCTCCGAGGCGGCCAGGAGTGCTGAAATCGACCTGAATAGTTCCGCACTGCTGCACCCTGCCCATGCAATCCTTCAGCGAGCATTCTATCTTAGGACCATAAAATGCGCCCTCGCCCGGCACCAACTCCCAAGGCAAACCTGTGGCATTTAGCGCATCTTTTAGGGACTGTTCTGACTTGTCCCAAACCTCATCGGAACCGACACGCTTTTCAGGGCGAGTCGAAAGCCGCAGAATGACCTCATCAAATCCGAAGTCCTTGTAGACAGCGAATAACAAAGTCATGAAATCTGCTACCTCAGCCTGAATCTGCTCCTCAGTACAGAAGATATGCCCGTCGTCCTGAACGAAACTGCGCACACGCATAAGGCCATGCATGCTGCCCGAAGGTTCATAGCGGTGGCATGACCCAAACTCCGCGAGACGCAGCGGCAGATCGCGATAGCTCTTCAAGCCTTGATTAAAAACCTGAATATGACAGGGGCAGTTCATCGGCTTGATCGCATACATGCGATTCTCGGATTCGACGCTAAACATTTCATCAGCGAATTTCGAGGCGTGCCCGGACTTTTCCCAGAGGGAATAGTCCACTAACTGCGGTGTATTAATTTCCTTGTAATTGTTTTTATCCTGCACTTCTCGCATATAGCGCTGAACGCTCTGATAAATTGACCAGCCCTTGGGATGCCAGAACGCCATGCCAGGCGCTTCTTCCTGAAAATGAAAGAGGTCTAGATGCCTGCCCAGTTTACGATGATCGCGTTTCTCGGCTTCTTCTAGACGCTGCAAAAAGAGCTTCAAGTCCTTTTTCGAACCCCAGGCAGTGCCATGAATTCTCTGTAACATTTCGTTGCTGGCATCGCCGCGCCAGTACGCTCCAGCCACCGAGGTGAGTTTGAATGCTTTAAAAGAAGATGTAGCTGGTACGTGAGGACCACGGCAGAGGTCGATAAACTCACCCTGACGATAGAACGACAGATCCTCATCGCCTGGAATAGATTCAATAATTTGGACTTTGTAGTCCTCTCCCATCTCAGTAAACATCGCAACCGCTTCATCGCGACTCATCACGGAGCGCTCCACCGTGAGATTTTCTTTAACAATCTCTCCCATGACTTTCTCGATCGCCTGCAAATCTTCAGGAGTAAACGCACGCGAGAAGGCAAAGTCGTAGAAAAAGCCATCTTCAACTACCGGCCCGATGGTAACTTGAGCTTTTGGAAAGAGACGCTGCACCGCCTGAGCCATTAGATGCGCGCAGGAGTGGCGAATAACAGCTAGGCCATCGCTGTCTCGCTCAGTGATAATCGCCAAATCTGCGTCGCTGGATATAACTGTGGAGGAGTCAACGAGTTCTCCGTCCACGCGACCTGCCAGGGCAGCCTTTGCCAGTCCGGGGCCGATCGATTCGGCAACTTCGATCACAGTAACCGGGTTTTCGTATTCCCGTGTACTTCCATCTGGCAGGGTGATTTTCGGCATCTTACTTCCACTATTAGATTAGAGGAGACCTTCAGAATCTCCCATAACCCTTGGTTAGATTAGACGAGACCTCCCGCGTCATCATGACCAATAGGTAGATCAAGGGACTTCTTCAAAATCCCCACAACCATTGGGTAGATCAGAGAATATCATCCAATCTACAAAAATCTTCTATTCGATTATTTGTACTAATTAACTTCTAACGAATGGTAGGCACGGACGGATTCGAACCGTCGACATCTGCCATGTCATGACAGCGCTCTAACCAGCTGAGCTACGCGCCTATTTCACTCGATAGAAAGGACTGGCGATTATACGGAATCACGGGGCAATATGTCGATGGCTTTATGTCAAAATACGTATTTAAGTTATTGCTTTAACAGTTGATTCTTGAGCTGAGCAATCTTGTCCCTTGTATCGGCCGCTTCCTCAAATTCGAGATTTTTTGCTAAATCATACATTTTTGATTCTAGCAGGCTAATTTCCTTGGTAACGGCTACCGGATCATTGAAATCGATACGCGAAAAGGCGCCCCCCTTCTCCGCCGGCCCCTTATCTCGCCTACGCACCCTGTTTGTCGGGCTAGCATAGGCCCCCTCCATAATATCCAACACCTTCGTCTTAACGCCCACCGGGGTGATATTGTGCTCCTTGTTGTAGTCGAGCTGTACGTTGCGACGTCGCTCCGACTCCCCCATAGCGCGTTCCATCGAACCCGTCACTCGATCAGCATAGAGAATAGCCCTTCCATTGAGGTTTCGAGCGGCTCTGCCTATGGTCTGAATGAGGGACCGCTCCGAACGAAGGAAACCCTCCTTGTCAGCATCGAGGATGGCAACTAATGAGACTTCGGGAATATCCAGACCCTCTCGCAGTAAATTAATTCCCACCAGCACGTCAAAGTTACCTAAGCGAAGGTCGCGCAATATTTCCGAGCGCTCTACAGTTTCTATATCAGAATGCAAATATCTGACTCGCACACCATGCTCAGCGAGATAGTCGGTAAGATCCTCAGCCATCCGTTTCGTTAACACGGTGACGAGCACGCGCTCTTCTTTCGCTGTTACCTGGCGTACCTCGGATAGTAAGTCATCTACCTGAGTTGCTGCGGGGCGCACTTCTAACTTGGGGTCGATTAAACCTGTAGGCCTTACGACTTGCTCTACCCTGTTTCCTTCATGCTCTGCTTCATAGGCGCCTGGTGTTGCCGACACATAGATGATCTGTGGTGTGAGATCTTCCCATTCCTCGAAGCGCAGCGGCCGGTTGTCGAGAGCCGAAGGCAGACGGAAGCCGTATTCCACGAGCGTCTCTTTTCTTGATCTATCGCCCTTATACATAGCGCCTAGCTGCGGAATCGAGACATGAGACTCATCGGCGATGACCAATGCCTCGTTGGGCAGGTAGTCATAGAGAGTCGGAGGCGGTGCGCCCGCGCCTCTTCCCGATAGATAACGCGAGTAATTTTCAATACCAGTGCAGTAGCCCAACTCCTGAATCATCTCCAGATCGAACTTCGTGCGCTGTTCTAACCTTTGCGCCTCTACAAGACGATTGTTGCTACGCAGCTGTTGGAGGCGGTCCTTTAGCTCAATTTTAATGTCATCGAGCGTACCCAGCAGCGTTTCCCTCGGAGTCACATAGTGAGACTTCGGAAAGACAGTCAGTCGAGGCACCTCTTTGATCTGCTTTCCCGTCAAGGGGTCGAAGAATGAAAGTTTCTCTATCTCATCATCAAAAAGCTCTATACGAATCGCATGGCGCTCGGATTCCGCCGGATAGATATCGATCACATCGCCTCGAACTCGGTAAGTCGCCCGCCGCAATTCCATGTCGTTGCGTGTGTATTGCAACTCTGTGAGTCGTTTGATCAGATTACGCTGATCTACCTTTTCACCCCGATCGAGATGAACCACCATTTTTAAATAGGACTTCGGATCCCCTAGGCCATAGATTGCGGAGACTGTAGCCACCACCACTACATCACTTCTCTCGAGTAACGCCTTGGTCGCGGAGAGCCTCATCTGTTCAATATGATCGTTAATCGAAGAATCTTTCTCTATATAAACATCCGACGAGGGAACATAGGCCTCTGGCTGATAGTAGTCGTAATAGGATACGAAGTACTCGACCGCATTTTTTGGAAAAAACTCTTTAAACTCACCGTAGAGCTGCGCCGCAAGCGTCTTGTTGGGGGCCATAACCAAAGTTGGCCGCTGCATGTGTTCGATGACATTGGCCACAGTAAAAGTTTTGCCAGATCCGGTGACTCCGAGCAGTGTTTGCGCATGCAGGCCGTCTTCCAACCCCTCGATGAGGCCGGCAATAGCTTGAGGTTGATGGCCTGCAGGTTTGAAATTTGAGTGAAGCTTAAACTGGCTTGCCATTGGAAGTTTCCGACTAAAGCTAAACCCGTAAGACTACAACAGCCTCTGAGATTAAGACAGAAGAGCACTTCGCTGTTCGTGAGTATTGACCAATAGAGCTTTTCTCATTAGTATACGCGCGATTCGTAGCTATACTCGTATCAGCATAGATAGCGCGAACACAGATGATGCCCAATAGCTCAATGGTAGAGTAGGTGACTGTTAATCACTTGGTTCCAAGTTCGAGTCTTGGTTGGGCAGCCAAACAAAAACCCGCGTAGCTCAACAGCTACGCGGGTTTTCTCTTTCTGAAGCCAGCTTCTCCTCTCGACAACCTCTTTTCCACGCCCTTGTATATCCGCTTTTCTATCCGATGTGGGCGCTATACAAGCAAGTAGATAAATGGCCGATCGCA
>CASQMQ010000075.1 GCA_949430125.1 uncultured Pseudomonadales bacterium | reverse complement strand
ATTAATTGTGCTCATGCAAGTCGTGAGCGCAGGGATGGTTGCTCGTGCCGGCAGCTGAATTGGCAGATGAGTACACCTTACTCTCGACGCACTTATATGCCTTTGCATCGATAAATATCTGCACAAGATCACTTCGTTGCGTATTAGTGGATGAATTCATTGGCGTTATCGCCATGCAAACATGCTACGCGCAGTGTAACGTGCGGCGGCTGTATATGCGACAGTTACAAGTTAGTTTGAGCGGAGTGGCAGGCGTGTATGAGTATGAGTTACTTCAGTTGGGCCTTGAGTTGTTCCATGAAGTTTTCTAGATTGCTTTGCGCTTCACTTCGGTATCGAAATGGGCCTACCTCATCACCCTCGCGGGTTTTGAAATACCAAAGATCTTGCTCGCTAAATACCCTTTCGCTGCGATCAGGAGCGGGCTGATGGGAATTGTCTTTGTGCCGGTTGTCAGACATCGTGCGGGAGCTTTCTCTTCTAATTATTAGCAGCTATTGGCCGAGTATACCCATCTCACTGGACAGATGAAAAGAGTAATTTGACTTGGTCTCCGCTAGCTCGGGGTTGCAGCCGATTCGAGAATCGGCCCCGATCTGGATGCCGGCAGGCAACCCCAAGCTAGCGAGTAGCTACACGATAATAACTGTTACGAATATTTACTAGGGCGCAAATAATATGCCATTTGCAGCTATACAGTTCCCAGCCTCTGCTATCGAAAATAATTCAATAAAGCTCTTTAAAACAATAAGGTATGAGGCTCTTTGAGAAATCAACGTTTCTGTTTTATCAATAATAAACAATGAGATACGGGGCTCTTCTAAACTGTGAAATAATTTTAATTGAACAAATTTTAGACAGCTAAAGCGATCTATTCACGGCTGATGAGCAGCGCTGCTGCATCTAAATCTTCTGAACTATTGATATTGCAGAAAGCGCCGGGAGAGTTGTCGTCACAATTCACCGCTACAGCGTTGAGAGAGCCAAATAGCAATTTAGGCCCAAATAAGCCGGCAGCGACGGCTTCTTCTATTTTTCCGATTAGATCAAGACGCCAAAGAGAGAAGAGGGGTTGGATTTGATCTCTATGATAGATATAGCTAACTGCGGCGGATTTTTTGTCTAATTCCAGCGCCAATTGGCTTACCACGTCTTCCGGAAATTCAGGAGCGTCGCCCGGGAAGCAAGCGAGGTAGCGAATCCCTTTGCCAGTCTGGGCAGCCCTGAAACCAATGCATCGCGCTCAAGATGCCCAGCAATGGACCGCCATAGCTAGCTGTGCGATCGCTTACAATCGGCAAGCTCAAATGCTTGATAGCGCTCGATATTATGATTAACGCTCAATATCAGATGCTCGACTTGAGGCGCGGCCTTAGCTTATAACGTATTCAAGTAATGGCTCTCGTGTGTAAGGGCTCTAGAGCCTTGTCGCGGAAGCCCATTCGCGAGGCCTTGCCGCCTGCCAAAATCACGCCGCCTATTTCAGACTTGCTTATCATGGTTTGAGCCAATTGGAGTTGAAGAGCGAGAATATCGCACGACTTCCTCTGATTATGAAATTGCACATTGATTTTACCAGCCTCGGGCCCATATTCTCTCATTGAATCTGAGTTTTCGATGTGGGAAAATCCCGCACTTTGCGGGCAGGCTGATAGCCCGTTGGCTTCTTGAAAAGTCTTAAAATCAATAGCTTGCCCAATCAGGCTATCCAGCTATCGCTAACCAATATCCAGATTAATTCAGTAAAATATCTCGATACTGTTTGATATTAAAGATTCCGAGTTTTTCGCTTGGAAATGATGAGGTTTATACATGCAGGTTTCCGTTGAAACTACACAAGGTTTAGAAAGAAAGATGACCGTCGCTGTTCCTAGCGAGAAAGTCGATAGTGCTGTTAACACGCGCCTACAGGAGGCTGCTAGAAACGTAAAGCTCAATGGCTTTCGAAAAGGCAAGGTTCCCTACAAGGTAATCAAAAGCAAGTTTGGAGCTGGCGTGCGGCAGGAAGTGGTAGGCGAGATGATGAGCCAGTCCTATTACGAGGCCATCGATCAGGAAAGCCTCAAGCCGGCCGGTCAGCCCAATATTGACCCAAAAAACCTAGACGAGGGTCAAGATTTAGAATTTGTAGCGACATTTCAAGTTTACCCAGAGATTACTTTGCCGGATTTTTCGACGATTAAGGCGGAGCGCTTGGGAGCAGAAATCTCAGAGACTGATATTGATGAGATGATAGAGACTCTGCGAAAGCAGAAACAAAGCTGGGAAGTATGCGACAGAGCCGCAGCCTCGGAAGATATGGTCAACATTGACTATGTAGGTCGTCGTGGTGGTGAAGACTTTGAGGGTGGCAGCGCGCAGGGAACGAGCTTGGTTCTCGGTTCTGAGCGTATGATTCCAGGGTTCGAATCTGGAATAGAAGGAAAGTCTGCAGGCGACGCATTTTCCCTGGATTTAAGCTTTCCAGAGGAATATCACAATAAAGAATTGGCGGGGGCAGAGGTCGTTTTCGAGATCACATTGAATTCTGTGACTGAGCAGGTCATGCCTGCTATAGATGAAGAATTCTATAAGAGCTTCGGCGTCGAAGAAGGTGGAAATGACGCCTTTCGCGAAGAAGTGACAAATAATATGCGCCGTGAATTGAAGACGGCAAGCCGTAATAAGCTTAAGAACAAGATCATGGACAGCCTCGTAGAAGCGGTCGACGCTGAGATTCCCGACGCATTGGTTGGCGGTGAGATCGAGCAGCTAAGACAGCAGGCAATGCAACAATTTGGCGGCGGACAAAACATCGAGCCAAATATGCTGCCAGACGATTTGTTTAAAGAGCAGGCCTCTAGACGTGTGCTGTTAGGCCTAGTGTTAGGCGAAGTAATTCAGCAGCAGGAGCTGAAAGCAGACCCAACGAAGGTGCGAGAGTCGATAGAGGAGCTGGCGTCAACCTATGAGTCGCCAGACGAAGTTATCAATTGGTATTACGGCAACCAAGAGCAATTGGCCACGATTGAGTCTAGCGTCCTTGAGGATCAGGTATTCGACTATGTGATCGACCAATCAACTGTGAGCGATAAGTTGGTGGGCTATCAGGAAGTAATTCAGCCGGAACCGAAAGCGACAGACGCAGAAACGGATGCCTAAAAGGCTGTTTTCAAAAACGTAATTTACCGCTATTTACATAGCTGGCATTATTAGCCGGACCTATTTAGTGAGTATTTAAAAGGACAGGGATACATGTCAAATATTATTCAACCCACAGCGGCTCTCGTGCCTATGGTTGTAGAGCAAACGGCCCGTGGTGAGCGCTCCTACGACATCTATTCCAGATTGTTAAAGGACAGGGTGATATTCATGACCGGCCAGGTGGAAGACCACATGGCCAACCTGGTTGTCGCGCAGATGTTGTTCCTAGAATCTGAAAATCCAGATAAAGACATACACTTATATATTAATTCTCCTGGCGGGTCGGTTACGGCCGGGTTATCGATTTACGATACGATGCAGTTTATCAAGCCGGATGTGAGCACAATGTGCATTGGGCAGGCAGCTAGCATGGGCGCCATGTTGCTAGCTGGTGGAGCTAAGGGCAAACGTTTAGCGCTGCCCCATTCGCGCATGATGATTCATCAGCCTAGTGGCGGAGCCCAAGGGCAAGCGTCAGATATTGAAATACAAGCTAATGAAATCATAAAGTTAAGGAATAGTCTGAATGTTTTACTTGCAGAGCATACTGGTAAGGCAGTTGAAACTATTGCGAAGGACACCGAACGAGACAACTTTATGAGTGCCGATGAGGCGCAGGAATATGGATTGGTGGATAAAGTAATTCAACGAAGGGTAGATAGTAAAGGTATGTAAAGCGTTTAAAACGGCCCTGTGGACTTGCATTTCCATGCAGATGTCGCCATTTTAAAAGGCAATGGAACACGCCAAGTTTTCACTTGTCACAGGTTCGCGTTCAGGTTCCGGGGTTGGATTGGATCGAATTCCCGGTCAATGCCTAGAAGCCCGTTAATTAGGGCTCTAGCCAAAGCTTTAGATTTCAGGTTGTAGTTTAGATGTCAGACGATAACTTTAATAAAGACGACGATAATGGCAAACTGCTGTATTGCTCGTTCTGCGGTAAGAGTCAGCATGAGGTTCGCAAACTAATTGCGGGCCCATCGGTGTTCGTGTGTGATGAATGCGTTGATTTGTGTAATGACATCATTCGCGAAGAGATTCAGGAAAAGGACACCGAAACCACCGACCGTAAGCTCCCAATCCCCGAAGAAATCAAAAACACGCTTGATGAGTATGTCATCGGACAGGAAAGCGCTAAGAAGGTGCTTGCCGTAGCGGTTTATAACCACTACAAACGTCTGAACTACGCCAAATCCAATGGTGAGGTCGAGCTAAGCAAGAGTAATATCTTGATGGTAGGCCCTACCGGAACGGGTAAGACCCTGCTGGCGGAAACCTTGGCGCGCATGCTGGATGTTCCCTTTACTATAGCTGATGCGACAACGCTCACCGAGGCCGGTTATGTAGGTGAGGACGTAGAGAACATCATTCAGAAGTTGTTACAAAAATGCGACTACGATGTAGAAAAGGCGCAAATAGGCATTGTCTATATCGATGAAATCGACAAGATTTCGCGAAAGTCAGACAATCCATCTATCACTCGAGATGTTTCAGGCGAGGGTGTGCAGCAGGCTCTGCTGAAGCTAATAGAAGGCACAGTTGCATCCGTTCCGCCGCAGGGCGGTCGTAAGCATCCACAACAAGAGTTTCTGCAAGTTGATACGGCAAATATCTTGTTCATCTGTGGCGGTGCCTTTGCTGGGTTGGATCGGATCATTCGAGATCGTTCCGATAAGAGCGGTATCGGTTTCTCTGCTGAAGTGAGATCTAAGGAAGAAGAGAGCAAAGTTGGAGAAACGCTGCGTGGCGTTGAACCAGAAGACCTGGTGAAGTACGGTCTTATCCCCGAATTCGTCGGTCGTTTACCCATGATTGCGACACTCGATGAGCTCGATCTAGATGCGATGGTGCGAATCATCCGTGAGCCAAAGAACTCACTAACTAAGCAGTATGCTCAGTTGTTCGAAATGGAAGGGGTTGAGATCCAATTCCGCGATGATGCGCTCCGTGCTATCGCGAGAAAGGCAAAAGATCGTAAAACAGGTGCTCGTGGGCTGCGCTCCATCATGGAAACCGTATTATTAGATTCGATGTACAAGATTCCTTCATTGGATAAAGTCAGTAAGGTCATTATCGATGCCGCCGTGATAGAAGGCGAATCAGAACCCTTGTTGATGTACGAGAATGTCGAGCAGCAGAGCAAATCCGCTGCAGATGACCAGAGCTGATTAAGTTCTGCCATAACCTTGATATTTTAGGCTATGGCACCATCTTTAAGCGGAGGCTCTAGGGCCATATAATCACTTTTAGTGCGCCTTAGTTAGGTGTGTCCACAAATTCATAGAGTAGTATATGAGCATACCCTCGGACGATTCCAGCAACACACAATTTCCACTACTGCCATTGCGCGATGTAGTGGTTTATCCGCAAATCGTTCAGCCGCTATTCGTCGGCAGACCAAAATCCATTAAAGCTTTAGAAATAGCCATGACGAGCAACAAGCAGGTCTTGTTGGTGGCGCAGAAGAATTCCTCCGACGATGAGCCTGCTGCTGATGATCTATATCAGATCGGCACAGTCGCAACGATCCTGCAGCTGATTCGCTTGCCCGATGGCACGGTTAAGGTCCTAGTAGAGGGTTTGGATAGAGCTCAATTGCGAAATGTAAGCTTCGATGCGGATCACTTTCGTGCAGAAATTCTGGTTCTTAATGCCGACGCGGTTCCCGAAAAAGAGTCTGCGTTATTGATTCGCTCTCTACTTTCACAATTTGAGCAGTATGTGCAGCTCAGCAAGAAGATACCCCCAGAGGTAATGACCTCTATCTCCAGCATTGACGAGCCTGGACGTCTCGTCGATACCATCGCGAATCACATGACTTTGCAGCTCGCGGAGAAGCAAAACCTGCTCGAATTAGTTAGCCTGCAAGCAAGAATCGAACACTTAATGGTGTTGATCGAGTCAGAAATCGATCTGTTTCAAGTAGAAAAGCGCATCCGTGGACGCGTTAAGAAACAGATGGAAAAAAGTCAGCGTGAGTACTATTTGAATGAGCAGATGAAGGCTATTCAGAAAGAAATGGGCGAAATGGATGATGTGCCGAACGAAGCTGAGCAACTTAAATCTCGCATCGATGACGCAGGTATGCCCAAAGAAGCAAAAGAAAAGGCCGTTTCAGAATTAAATAAGTTGAAGCAGATGTCACCCATGTCATCGGAAGCTTCTGTTGTGCGCACCTATCTCGATTGGATGGTTAGTATTCCATGGAAGAAGCGTTCCAAGGTTCGTATGGATTTGGTTAAGGCGGAAGAAATTCTCGAGACTGACCACTATGGCTTGAAGGAAGTTAAAGAACGAATTCTCGAATATCTCGCGGTGCAGAAGCGCGTAAAGAAATTGAAAGGCCCGATACTCTGTTTGGTGGGACCACCCGGTGTAGGTAAGACTTCCCTGGGGGAATCGATCGCAAGGGCGACTAATAGGAAGTTTGTGCGCATGGCCCTTGGTGGCGTTCGTGACGAGGCAGAGATCAGAGGCCATAGAAAAACCTATATAGGCTCCTTGCCTGGCAAATTGGTGCAGAAACTATCAAAGGTTGGTGTTAAGAACCCACTGTTTTTGTTAGACGAAATCGACAAGATGGGCATGGATAATCGGGGCGATCCTGCGTCTGCCTTGCTGGAAGTGCTAGATCCAGAGCAAAACCACAGTTTCAATGATCACTATCTTGAGGTCGACTACGACCTTTCGGAAGTTATGTTCGTGTGCACCTCCAATAGCATGAACATTCCTGAGGCGCTTCTGGATCGAATGGAAGTGATTCGGCTTCCCGGATATACAGAGGAAGAAAAAATAAGCATCGCAGAGCGCTATCTGATCCCGAAGCAAAAGAAGAACAACGGCGTTAAGGATCAGGAATTGACCTTCACGAACCAGCCTATTAGTGACCTGGTTCGTTACTACACACGCGAGGCTGGAGTCCGTGGTCTGGAAAGAGAAATAGCCAAGATTTGCCGCAAGGTTGTTAAAGAGAATTCTCTGGAGAGCAGTGCTGAGGTGGTCAATCTTACCTCCGATGAGTTGGAACAATATTCTGGCGTTCGCAAATATGACTACGGTAAGGCGGAAGAAGAAAATCTGATAGGTCAGGTTAATGGGCTAGCTTGGACTTCCGTGGGTGGCGAGTTGCTAACAATAGAGGCAGTCGCAGTTAATGGTAAGGGTAAAACCACCAAGACAGGTTCTCTCGGTGACGTGATGCAAGAGTCTATTCAGGCTGCTTTTACCGTGGTTAGGAGTCGAGCGGAGTCGCTTGGACTAGCCACCAACTTCCATGAAAAATACGATCTTCACATACACGTACCAGAAGGTGCTACTCCTAAAGATGGCCCTAGCGCTGGTGTTGGCATGTGTACGGCTCTAGTATCGGCCCTGACCTCTATCCCTGTCCGTGCTGATGTGGCAATGACTGGAGAAATCACATTGCGAGGGCAGGTGCTAAAAATCGGTGGATTGAAGGAAAAGTTGCTGGCCGCGCACCGAGGAAACATTAAGACTGTGCTAATTCCTGCCGACAATGAGAGAGACCTTAAAGAAATTCCAGACAATATCAAAGCGGATTTGGACATCATTCCTGTTCGTTGGATTGATCAAGTTTTGGAGCACGCGCTTGAGTATCAGCCCACTCCTTTAAGCGGTGACAAAAAAACGTCCTCAGATAAAGATGCAAAGCAACAAGATAAGGATTGTGATGATAAGCACATAAATACCCATTGATACCGCGTGTTTCCTGTTGACATGGCTTTCAAGCAATTGGTATAAAGGTTAGGTATTACGGTGCGTTTACGTCATATTTTGGGAAAAGAATTAGATTACGCCAGAGCTTAAAATTTGTGTGTTTTTGCCGTTAGTGTTGTCTCAAATACACCAGCATTATTTAGGCGTTCATAGATTAAGAAAATTACTTAAATTTAGAAAATCACTTAAATTTAGAAAAAGGGGATAACGTGAATAAATCAGAATTAATAGATGCTGTTGCCGCTAGTGCGGACCTTCCTAAAGCTGCTGCAGGTCGTGCTATCGATGCAATGATCGACGCAATAACGGATTCTTTAAAGGAAGAAAATCCTGTTGTGTTGGTAGGTTTTGGAACTTTTGCCACTAAGCACAGAGCGGCTAGAACCGGCCGTAATCCCCAAACTGGCGAGCCAATTCAAATTAAGGCCGCGCGCGTACCTAGCTTTAAAGCTGGCAAGGCACTTAAGGATTCTGTTAACTGTTGATTGAATTGCATGTTCAATTCACTAAGCTGAGATTGCCTCGGCAGTTGCAGATTCGATGCTTCAGAGCCTAATGTTACGAACCTAATTGAATGAGATTGAGAGATTGATCTTCCTGCGGTTCCCAAGAAAAAGTAGGGCGCATCTATGATGCGCCTTTTTTGGTTTACGAATTACATTACTTTCTCCTCTAGCGGGGGAGTGGTTGATAAGCAATTTAGCAGAATTTAGGAACAACTATGCTTCAAGATATACGTGATAATTCACAGGGTGTGATAGCCAAGGTAATCATCGGCTTCATCGTGGCGATATTTGCTCTTTTCGGAGTGGATTCGATCATGAATGGCTTCATAACATCGCCACCAATCGCTGAAATTAATGGCGAGGAAATATCCGAAGCCCAATTGCAGGTGAATACACAGAATCTTTTGAATTCTATCGGCGGAAACGCAGATTCCTTAGATCAGGGTCTCCTTGAGCAAATCGCATTGTCCCAGCTCCTTGAAGAGGTTTTGTTAAGACAATCTGCCCAGGGATCAAATATGGCCGTGTCTAGCAACCGAGTAGACAGATCAATTATAGAAAATCCAAATTTCCAGATAAACGGCGTGTTCGATTCCGATTTAGCAGTACGAACTATGGCTAGCCAAGGTTTTAGCATCCCCATATACAGAGAAACTTTGCAGCAGCAGATGCTGCTGTCACAGCTTGCTAACGCTTACAGCAGTTCGGCCTTTGTCACGGACTCTGAATTAGAACGAATTGCCGGCCTGTCGGCTCAGACACGGGACTTCCGCTATCTCTCAATTCCGTTAGGCACTCGAACCCTAGGCACTGCGATTGCAGATTCCCAGATTCAAACCTACTACACTGAGAATCCACAAGATTTCACGCAGCCCGAGACGGTGTCGGTGAGTTATGTGTTGTTGGATAAAAACGTAATCTCGAGTGAGATCGACCTCGATGAAGGTGTGATTGAAGCGCAGTATGAAACTGAGAGATCAGCGTTTGAAGGATCGGCGGAAAAGCGCGCATCCCACATACTTTTTGAAGTTGGAGGTGATCTTAGCGATGAGCAGGCTCTGGAGATGGCCGTTACAGCTAAGCAGCGAATTGATGCTGGTGAAGAGTTTGGAGCGGTAGCGTTCGATATGTCTACTGACACCGTGTCTGCAGAAGAGGGTGGTGATATCGGCTATACCGATGGTACTGCGTTCCCGGTAGCCCTCGAAGAAGCGCTTGAAGCTTTGTCATTAAATGAGGTTTCTGGCCCGGTTGTCTCGGATTTCGGTGTTCACATCGTGATGCTTACTGAGGACTCAGTAAATGTATTCCAGGGTTTTGAAGAAGTTGCCGAGCGCATCGAGCGAGAATTAAAGAGCTCGGAAGTTGAGTTAATATACGCCGAGCGATTGGGCGATCTTTCCAATCTAGCATTTGAGACGGGAAACTTAGAAACGATTTCTGAAGAACTAGGAATGGACGTGATCATTAGTGGAGCTTTCGGCCGTACCGGAACTAGCGGTATTTTCTCCAACCAGGCGCTTGTTGCTGCAGCATTTTCGGAGGAAGTTTTGCTTGAGGACAATAACAGTGAAGTGATTGAGCTAAGCACATCGCAGGCTGTTGTGTTGAATGTTCTGCTCTTCAATGAGGCTACCGTTCTTCCGCTTGAGGAAGTTGAGCCAGAGATCGCTGTAATTATTCGTACTGAGATGGAGCGCGAAGCAGTTCAAAATATTAGCGATCAGCTTATGACTAACATAGAAAATGACGAGCCTTTTGAGCAGCTCTTGGCCGGCAACGGAATAGAGTGGCTGACAGAGGAAGACGTCAACAGGGACTCTGGAACTGTTAATAGAGAGATTCTGGCTCAGGTATTTTCTATGTCTCTAGCCGATTCGGATACGCCTGCTTATGACAGTCTTACCTTGAACAACGACACAGCAGTCATTTTAGAGCTGAATAGTATCAATGCCGGCTCGATTGCATCGATTCCCCAGATAGACCAAGAAAATATGCTGAGTTCAATGATATCGGATCTGGGCAATAGCGACTTCCAGGCCTATATGAGTAACTTGCAAGAGAATGCGGACATCGAGTCGAGCATTTTAGATGAACAGCCGCTTTAAGCGGCTATGTTTCTTCAGTCTCGAGATCGTTTAGAGAACCCATAGCGGTAGTATTGAAGCCGCCATCAACATAGAGAATCTCGCCACTGATTCCAGAGGCTAGGTCAGAGCAAAGAAAGCTCGCTGCATTACCCACCTCACTGATCGTAACGTTCCTCCTTAGAGGGGTTTGCTGCGCATTGTGTTTAAGCATTTTCCTAAAGCTCTTAATGCCGGCAGCTGCGAGGGTCTTAATCGGTCCTGCCGAAATAGCATTCACTCTAGTCCCATCTGGTCCAAGGCTCGCCGCCATATAACGTACGTTGGCTTCTAGACTCGCTTTTGCTAATCCCATAACATTGTAGTTAGGAAGACTGCGTACCGCTCCCAGATAACTCAGAGTGAGCAAGGATCCGTTTCTGCCAGCCATCATTGATTTGCCAGCTTGAGCGAGTGCGACGAAGCTGTAGGAACTAATTTCGTGCGCCATCAAGAAGCCCTCTCGCGTCGTTACGTCCACATAATTGCCGTCGAGCTCATTGCCTGGAGCGAATGCGAGGCAGTGAACGATTCCATCTAGACCATCCCAGCTCTCCCCGAGTTCCGCGAATAGGTCTGAAATTTCTTCGTCTTTGCCAACGTCGCATGGAAACACTAGATCTGAGTTCCAGGTTGCCGCAAATTTAAGTACGCGTTCCTTGAGTTTCTCATTCTGATAAGTGAATGCCAGTTCGGCGCCTTCGCGATGCATCGCCTCTGCTATACCTGAGGCGATCGAGAGCTTGCTAGCAACACCAAGAATTAAGTACTTTTTACCTGTGAGATAGCCCATGCCTTCATCCTGTTTTAGCTGGTTTTTATGCTGCTAATTTTACTGTATTTTGCGGGAATTACCCATGCCTGATCATTAACTAGTAGTTGGGTGGCTCACTTAATGCCATGCATAAAGCGCCTCAATACGGGCGAAATAAACAAGGCCAGTATCCCTATACCGATACTGTAGATGCCTGCCGTGTAATAGACATCCATATAGTTGGCAAGCGCCGCCGCAGGGTCTACAACCTCTCCTCCTACAGTGTCCGAACCGGTCATGGCTGCAATCGTGCCAGATATATAATTTCCTCCGGCCATAGCTAGAAACCAGCAGCCCATCATCATGCCGACGACACTTGGAACAGAGAGTTTGGTTGTCATAGAAAGACCAACCGGCGATATGCAAAGCTCAGCGGTGGTATGCAGCAAGTACAGCAGAATCAGCCAAATTAGTGCGATCTGGGTGGGGTCAGTCGCCAGCGATGCGCCATACACCAAAAACAAGAAGCCGAGTCCGAGCTGCATAAGTGCTAATGCAAATTTAGTGGGTGTGCTGGGCTCCCAGCCGCGCCGGTTTAGATAGATCCAGACAATGCTGAAGACAGGCGCTAGGGTAATGATAAAGAAGGCATTCACCGATTGAAACATCGCTGCCGGCAGCTCGAGGCCGAATACTATGCGATCTACGTTTCGATCAGCCATCAGGTTTAGTGAACTGCCGGTCTGTTCCCAAAGTGACCAAAAGATAATTTGGTAGCTCATTAAGAAACAGGCAGACGAGCATTCTATTTCTGTCCATCGGCTCGCACTTTGTGAATGCGTAGACAATAACAGTAAGAGTCATGCCCACTAGCGTAGCGCCTACAAGACCGCCTACAAGAGGGGGTGTCTGCATAAGCTGCCAACATACCAAAACGCCAACAAAGGCTAGTATGTAGATCAGCATTTCGCGACTAAGCCCCTGAAAGACTTTCTGCTGCAGGGCCACCGGGTCTTTCGGCCGCCCAGCGGCCCCAAATAGATGATGGCCTTTTATGAATATTGCTAACCCGAACAACATGCCGATACCGGCTGCACCGAATCCCCAGCTAAAACCTTTATACTGTAATAAGAGGCCGCAGATAATTGCTCCTAAGAATGAGCCGGCATTGATTCCCATATAGAACAGCGTGAAGGCGCCATCGCGTCGAGGGTCCTCGCGCTCATACATAGAGCCTACGAGTGTAGAGATGTTAGCTTTCAAGAAGCCTACGCCCATGATGATTAGCCCAAGCGAGAAGTAGAATACCTGGAGGTAGAATGGGTCGCGTTGAATTATCGTCTCGCCATCTATGATGGTCTCTATCGCCTGGGAGCCTTCGATGGCCATGCCTAAGTGACCGGCAACGAGTAGTATGGATCCTAGAATGACTGCCTTAACAGGACCGATGTAGCGGTCCGCGACAACTCCTCCAATAACGGGTGTTATATAGACGAGTGATATGTAGGCGGCATAGATGCTTGAGGCAGATTGATCAGAGAAGAGGAAGTGCTGGGTTAAATAGAAGATGAGCAGGGCGCGCATCCCATAATAACTGAAGCGCTCCCACATTTCGGTTAGGAAGCAAATAGCTAAGCCGCGCGGATGGCCGAGAAACTCTTTTGGTGCGTTGGCGATGCTTAAATTATCTGTCATATCAACTAGTTTCCTAAACTCCTCGGAATAACTAGAAGTTCTTGTCCGGGGAAAATTAATTCGTCTATGCTCAGCTCATTCCACAGCAGCAGCATTTGCAAGTCAATGCTAAAACGACTAGCTATTGCGTCCATGTTATCGCCGCTGCGTACAACATAGAAGGCAGCGCGATCGCTGGTCTGCACTTCGGGCGCTTCATTCTTATCTTCAACTGCATAAGAGAAGTTTAAAATCTGGCCTGGCTGCAGTAACTCGTTCAGGGGTATCTGATTCCAAGCGGCGATCTCGATTGAGCGTAGTTGAAATCGTCTTGCAATAACCCAGAGGTTATCTCCGTTTCTTACCTTGTATTGACTTGGTACCTGGGGGATTTCACTTGTCCTGGGCCTTGTCATGCGCGGCGCTGAAGCTAGAAGCTCGGGATCGTTGGTGCGTGGAATCAACAGGGACTCGCCGGCTTTTATGCGACTCCCAACTAAGGAATTAAACGTCTGTAGTATGTCTACACGGGTGTTTAACTTTGCAGCAATCGCGCCGAGCGTATCCCCCGGCTTTATCTCATATCGATCCCAAGTCAGGAGGGCATGTTTATCTATGCCAACTAGGGCGCTTTCTAGTAATGTTGCGTTTTTGAGCGGGAGAAGCATTTCCTGTGGTTGGTCTGGATGAGTTGCCCATTGGAGGTAACCCGGGTTCAATGCTCGTAGTTGTTCATATTCGATCTCGGCTAGCCTTGCAGCTTGTGAGAGGTCTATCTGTGCACCGACCTGGACGGAGCGGAGTACAGGCTCGTTGGCAAGCGGCTCTAACTCGATGTTCCAAGCGTCGTTGTCAGCGATGATGGCAGATAGGGCGAGTAGTTTCGGCACATGCGCCTCTGTCTCCCCTGGCAGATTAAGAGTCCAGAAATTTATTTCTTCATCGTCACTCTTGCGAATAGCTCGACGCAGGTTGCCATCTCCTGTGTTATAGGCTGCAATGGCTAGCAACCAATCTTCATCGAATCGTTTGTAGAGCTGCTCCATGTAGTCCAAAGCTGCGTGAGTAGAGGCCAATGGATCTCTGCGACCATCGAACCACCAATCTTGCTGCAATCCAAAGCTCGACCCTGTAGCGCCAACAAATTGCCATAGGCCGACCGCATGTTGCTTCGAATAGGCGTTGGGGTTATAAGAGCTTTCGATCATTGGCAGTAACGCGAATTCCATCGGCAGTCCGCGGCGCTCAATTTCTTCAACTATCTCAAATAAGAACGGTGAAGCTCGATTCTGTAGTAGGTCGAAATAGCGTTGTTGTGCTGAATAGCTCTGAATATATCTTGCGACGTTAGGATGTGAATAGTGATCATGAAGTTGAAACCCGTCTCGAATTCTTTTCCATAGATCATCGTAGCGTATGTCAGAATCGGTGGCCAGCGCGGATACCTCATTCGCTATCTCTGAATTCTCAAGCGAAAATTCTGGGTTCTGCGTGGGTTCCTCTATTGGAGCAGCGCTTCTAGGTTCAACGGAGGGCGACTCCAATTGTTGCGAGCTTTGACAAGCTGCAAGGAACAGTGGAAGTAGCGTAATTACGATTTTTCTAATTAGTGTTCGCAAATCTAATGCCTGAGAAGTAAGTAAGTGAATTAGGTAAAATGCGCGTGCTTTCTTGTAGTTTAGGCTTCTACTGCGGAGGAATAGGACGGAAAGCTCTGATCATAGGAATGGCATTACGCCAAAGACGACATGATAAGCTATTACATGCCGTAATACCTAGTGCAGGCCCGTATGGAGCGGGATATCGCTTAATTTCTCGGCCGATAGTGTTTAAACTATATTGTCTCATAACTGTTCAGCGCAGGATCACCCAAGACGAGCAAATGAACCTACTTTCCAAACATGAGACCCGCCGTCGTCTACTTCGCGGCATGCCTGACTCAGACATGCTCTCGAGCCAGGTGACGCATTGGTTTCAATCCCCGCAGGGAGAGGCTGTTCTTCTCGCGGAGAAGGAAGCGATTCACACAGCCCTTGAGAAACTCTTTGGCTATCACATACTGCAGCTCGGATTCAGTGAAGAGCATTCTGTTATTGAGCAAAGCCCTGTAGGTCACAAGATAATTTTCTCTCCTAGCTTTAGGGCGGGTTCTACTAGAGCTGTAGCGAGCAACGAGGAGCTGCCCCTAAGCAGCGACAGTATCGACGTTGTAGTTATTCATCATGCTCTCGATTTTGCGGCGAACAGCCATCGCGTTCTGAGAGAGGCTACTCGAGTGTTACGTCCCGGTGGTCACAT
Organism: uncultured Pseudomonadales bacterium; assembly: GCA_949430125.1. Taxonomy (GTDB): domain Bacteria; phylum Pseudomonadota; class Gammaproteobacteria; order Pseudomonadales; family Pseudohongiellaceae; genus UBA9145. The sequence goes on along the minus strand of CASQMQ010000075.1, from coordinate 11,677 downwards.
GTTTATCGTAGGGTTCAATCCTTATAGCTATTGGGGATTCTGGAAGCTATTCAAACGGAAAAAGAATATGCCCTGGCGGGGGAAATTTATTTCGAAGGGACGCGTCAGCGACTGGTTGAAACTGTTAGACCTGCACATAGACTCTATTTCTTACGGCTTGCATTTTATGCCTGTGAAAATATCGAGATTATTAAGTCACGCACAAAGCATCGAAAATTTAGGCAATAGGCTCCATAGCCCCCTTGGCGGAGCCTATTTTATTCATTGCATCAAACAGGCTATGCCTGTCACACCCATAATGCCAAAGTGGCGAACATTACGTGCGCGCTCCTCGGTGATGCCCGCAGCGGAAAACGTTCGTGCTAAGATTAAGATCCATTGAGAGCACTGCTGCATTAAATAATTAAGGCGTTAGATATTTCTATGTCACAAGTAGTTGAGATGTATACCGATGGAGCCTGCCGAGGAAATCCCGGGCCAGGTGGATGGGGAGTGTTGCTGCGCTATGATGGTGTGGAGAAGACTCTGCATGGTGGCGAGATTATGAGTACCAACAACAAAATGGAACTCACGGCAGTGATCAGGGGCCTTCAGGCTTTAACTAAGTCCTGCGACGTGGTGATCACAACCGATTCCAAATATGTACTCACCGGGATCACCGAGTGGATCGAAAGCTGGAAAAAGCGGAATTGGCGCACAGCAAGCAAGAAGCCAGTGCTAAATGTAGAGCTTTGGAAGGAACTTGATGGGCTTGTGGGCGGTCATACAATCGAATGGGTTTGGGTCAAGGGACATAGCGGGCATGCTGAAAACGAGATCGCTGATCAGCTGGCAAATCGGGGAATAGATGAATTGGATTAGTTGGTAGCTAACACTTAATTCAAGCTAGATAGCTGAAGTAAATAGTTAACATAAATAGCTCAAGCAAGAAGATCGATTCATGAAGAGAATAATATGCGCCAGGTAGTACTTGATACTGAAACTACGGGTTTGGATCCTTCTCAGGGCCACCGAATTATCGAAATAGGCTGCGTGGAAATTGACAATCGCAAGCTTACCGGTAAGCATTTTCATTGCTATCTCAACCCTGATCGTGAGATCGATGCAGGGGCCATGGAAGTGCACGGCCTTACGTCACATTTCCTTGCAGATAAACCGCGCTTCCATCAGATCGAATCTGAGTTTCTCGAATTCATCGATGGGGCGGAATTAGTCATACATAATGCGCCATTCGACATCGGATTTCTAGATCACGAACTACGTGCGACCAAAACTGATGCGCTTCAAATAGCGAGTTTCTGCCGTATCCTCGATAGTCTGTTACTCGCTCGCGAGAAGCATCCTGGGCAGCGTAATAGCCTCGACGCACTCTGTAAGCGTTACGGCGTAGACAACACACAAAGGCAGCTTCATGGAGCCTTGCTGGACGCGGAAATTTTGGCCGATGTCTATTTGGTGATGACAAGCGGTCAATCCAGTCTGCTTCTAGCTGAAGATGAATCAGAAGGGTCTACGCGTAGAGCTAAGACTAAAAAGAGTCATACCGAGCGACGGAAAATTTCGGTGGTCAAGGCTGGTAGCGATGAGCTGAAGGCTCACCGGCAGCGCCTGAATGATCTTGCTCAGAGTAGTGAGCAAGGGTGCCTGTGGCTAGATTTAGAAGGCGAAAATTCAGGCCTGGCAGCGATCGGCACGAATCATCTTGAACAGCACACGCAGAAACTATAGTATCTTGCGCCAACTCGCACTAGATCTCTGCGAAAACCCCATAAATACAAACTGTTGCGATTTTTTCGCAGCGTAGCTCAAAATTAGTCCCAGCCACCTGTTTATAGAGTACTCATGCCTCATAAAGAGCATTTCCTCAACCGCCAACAGTTAAGCGAATCCGATAGCTTCATACTGTTTTATTCATCGCAGATTTTGGTGCGTGATGAGGGTATTCTGTGGAGTCTCGAGCAGCTAAGAGATCACTTAGACGATTCTGCCGATTTAATCTTGCTGCAACGAGATGCTGACACATCGGTAATTGCTGTCAGTCTGCAACAGAACATATCTGTGATTCTCCAAGCCGAGGTCAAATCTCTGCGTAGTCTATTGTCCGATACGGATCAGGAAAAGTTCCTGCTCGCGGGCAGAGCGAGTCAGCTGGTCGATTGGTATAAAAGCCATAAATTTTGCGGTACCTGCGGCGCGCAGACGGTCCATCACGGGAATGAGCGAACCCTAGTCTGCAAGAGCTGTTCTCTGCATTTCTTTCCGCGAATTAGCCCCTGTGTGATTATGCTCGTGACTAAAGGCGATAAGATGCTTCTTGCTCAAAGTTCGCGCTATAAGTCTAACTTCTACAGTTGCTTGGCCGGCTTTATCGAGATTGGGGAGACACCAGAACAAACAGTGCACAGAGAAGTAGAGGAAGAAGTAAATCTGTATGTTAAAAACGTCCGCTATATATCTAGTCAGTCTTGGCCATTTCCGTCGCAGCTAATGCTGGGCTTCTTGGCGGAATATGATGGAGGTGAGATTGTCCCAGACCTGTCAGAAATCGCCGATGCTCGGTGGTTTGACATTGATTCCTTGCCTAATGTGCCATCTGAGAAGATAAGTGTAGCGGGAAAGTTAATCAGGACCTTTATAGACGAGGTTAAGAATAAGTAGGTTTGCTAGGGGTGTTCAATTTTTGAGCTCCTTAAGCAATAGATGCAAAATGCACAAACAGCGAGCACTACAGGAGAAATACGTTTGGAATATTTGATTCAGTACGGCATGTTTTTAGCAAAGGCGGTGACCACCGTAGTGGCTATTGTCATTGTGGTGGGTGCGATCGCTGCTAGCGGGAATCGTCAGCGCAAGACTGGTAGAAAAGGTCAGATCAAGGTTACTCATCTCAATGAGCATTTTGGTGATATGAAGGATGCTTTGCGATATTCGGTGTTGGCCAAAGACCAGTTAAAACAAGTTCACAAAGACGAGAAGAAGAAGGCAAAGATCGAGTCGAAGGAACAGGCTAAAGCGGACAAAGAGGCAGCGAAGAAGCCCGATGATGTCGCTGACGACGCGAGCAGCGCAGAACAAAGAAAGAAGCGTGTTTATGTAATCAACTTCACGGGAAACATTTCTGCAGACGAAGTGGCATCTCTGCGTGAAGAGATCACCGCGATATTGACACTGGCGGAACCTCTCGATGAGGTTTTGTTGCGCCTAGAAAGTCCAGGAGGCATGGTACATGCTTATGGACTTGCGTCCTCGCAACTGCTGCGTATTAAGAGCAGACAAATACCTCTTACTATATGTGTAGATAAAGTTGCAGCTAGCGGCGGCTATATGATGGCTTGCTTAGCCGACCGCTTGGTATCCGCACCCTTTGCAATAATAGGTTCAATCGGCGTATTGGTTCAGTTACCAAATTTTCATCGTGTGCTTAAGAAGAATGAAGTCGATTACGAAATTATTAGCGCCGGTGAATTTAAGAGAACACTGACCCAGTTTGGAGAAATTACTCAAAAAGGTCGCGACAAGGTTCAAGAAGAAGTAGAAACAATGCACGAAATTTTTAAAGCTTGGATCAAAGAGCACCGACCGAGTGTTGAGATTGACAAGATCGCCACTGGCGAAACATGGGTCGGTACTCAGGCTAAGGAGCGTTATATGGTCGATGAGATCAAGACCAGTGACGACTGCATCGTAGGCGCCTGCGAGGAAGCCGATGTATACGAAGTGGAATATGAGCTACCAAAATCTCTGCAAGATAAAATTGGCGGCGCCTTCCAAGGAACCGCTGAAAAACTGTTCTCCAATTGGATCGGGAAATCGACGACTAATACATTTCAGTAACATTAACTCGAGATACGCTGACAGGGCTTCACGCCTTGTCGAATGAACCACCAACTAAGGGCGGATAGATAATTGCAAGAATTCAAAGCATTGCAGGTTTCGGAAGACAGCGAAGGAGAATACAGCGCGGCAGTAGTGGAGCGCCGAGTTGATGACTTGCCGGAAGGCGACACCTTGATTCAGGTTAATTATTCCTCGCTAAACTTTAAAGATGCCATGTCTTTTAGTGGTAATAAGGCTGTTACACGGCAGTACCCACATACGCCTGGCATAGACGCGGCGGGAACAGTCGTTAGCAGCGCTGATGCGGGTCTGAACGCAGGCGACGAGGTGCTGGTAATTGGCTACGACCTTGGTATGAATACTAGCGGTGGCTTTGGGCAAATGATTCGCGTGCCATCCGAATGGGTCGTCAAACTACCATCCGGGTTAAGTCAAAAAGAAAGCATGATTATAGGCACGGCGGGTTTTACCGCGGCGTTGTGTGTTGAGAAACTCCTATTGAATGGCGCCGAGCCGAGTCAGGGTAGGGTGCTGGTAACTGGGGCGAGTGGTGGTGTTGGCATGATAGCCGTTGCCCTATTGAGCAAGCTTGGCTTTGATGTTGCTGCGAGCACTGGTAAGCAAGAGGCTCATGCAAGGCTGACCGAATTAGGAGCGTCTGAAGTTGTAGATCGAAACGTGCTTGGAGAAGAAAACACACGCCCTATGCTCAAAGAAGATTGGGCCGCCGCTGTCGATGTAGTTGGTGGAGATACTCTTAGCAACGTAATTAAATCGTTGCGTTATGGTGGAAGTGTAGCCTCCTGTGGCTTGGTGCAGTCTCCAAGCTTTTCTACTACGGTTCTTCCTTTTATCTTACGTGGCGTGAATCTTTTAGGCGTGGATTCGGTGCAACTTCCAATCGAAACTAAACGGCGGCTGTGGAATAAGCTTGGTGCAGAATGGAAGCTAGAACAGCTAGAAAATATTTGCACAGATATCGGGTTTGCTGAACTTGATGCAAGCCTAGCTCAGGTATTAAAAGGGGGTGCGAACGGGCGCTTCGTGCTCGATCTCAATAGCTAAACATCACAGTATGTGTGCCTAGTCTCTGCGCAATTTCGGGTTGATCGCAATAGTAGTTGGGCAGAACAGCACAACAATATAAGAAGAAACTAGGAAAGTCAGGATCGCCGCACCTTGTATGGTAAGGGAGGCGATCTCTCCTATTACTCCAGACGGCGTCGCTAACGAGGCGATGAGTAGGGAAAACTCACTAATCTGTCCTAATCTCAAGCCAGCATCCTAAGCTAGCCTATCTCTCTCGTTGAACCTCTTCAACAAGCATCGAAATACGATAGAATTTATTGTCAGGACAGTTATTGCCAATACGACGCAGGTGACAAAAATATCTGGTAGTAACAAAAGATTAAACTACGCACCCAGTGTAAAGAAGAACAGTATCAAGAAGAAATCTCGAAGGGGTTTTAGTCTGTCCGCGATATAAAGTGAGATTGGGTTCGTCGCCATGCCACGCCTGCAACAAACGCACCGATCTCTGCTGAGAGTCCTAATGCTACTTCAAGTTCCGATAAGCCCAGGCACCAGCCAATGGCGAGCAGAAAAATATATTCCTTAAAATGGTCGAGCCGAGTGATCAGCCGTATCAGAACATACTACGTAGTGAAATAGGCGATCAGCAACAATAGTGGTAAGGCGATTAAGACTCAGCGCTGTGGACTGCTGGAGATTTCCAGCATCTAGGGAGGTATTAGGAAAATGGCAATGAAATCTTGCAGCAACAAGATACCCACCATTAATTCTCCCATGTGCTTCTGATGCAGAACGGTTGTAGGCAATAGTTTGATTGCCAATAATCGTGCTCGAAACGATCAGGCTAAACCCGATCACGAGACTCTCGGTTTAGCTAAACCCAAATAGAAGTCCAGTAGAATAGCCCAGAAGGACGAAGACGATAGAGCTTGCTAGCGTTACCAAGAAGGTCTTGCGTAAGGTAGATAAGAAGCTTCTTCGGCTGCATATCTAAGCCGAGCAAAAACAGTAAGAAGATAATGCCGAATTCAGCGATGTCGGTCAGCAGGCTAGCATCGGAAATATAGGCTAGACCATAAGGGCCTAGCAGAGCGCCAACGCAGATATATGCCACCAGCAGAGGTTGACGAAAAAATAGGGCAATCGTTGAGAGTACCGCCGCACCGGTGAAAATGAGGAAGAAGGAAAAGAGTAAGGAATCAGATTCCATAGTGCTGCTGTCATGCTAATAGTTCTCGACTATAGCGAGTTAGCGTCGCCTGAACAAGGGAGTGGGTTCGGTGATAGTGGACTGATAGCCAGGTCTCAAAATCTTTAAACGCATCTAGGCAAAGCTCTGTTTCTTGATCGTGACGGATTTCGAAAGTATCAAAGCCGCATTGGGCCATATAGTAAAGCTGATCGCGCAGTACGTCGCCAATAGCTCGGACCTCTCCCTTGAAGGCGTACTTCTGCCTTAGTTCTCGTGCGTTCGTGTAGGAACGTCCGTCTGAGAAAACAGGGAAATTAAGTGCAATCAGAGGCAGAGAGTCAAGCTCGCCAGTGATCTGTTCAGGGTTTTCATCAGAATCTAACCACACGGCAATGTTGCCGTCGTATTCATTCAACTCTTCTTGATAAAGCTTCCAGAACTGTAGCGGTACGATGAAATTTTTGCCGGGAACCACCTGTAAAATCTCCGGCCCAGTAGATGCCTTGATGACCGTCCAAGGATTGTCTATGACGGCGTTTTTATTAATCAGCTTTGGCATAGACTTTCTCCTTGAATGGATCTATTCCAATTCGGTTGTAGGTATCGATGAATTTTTCATCGTCATTGCGCATCTCTTTGTATACGCCCACGATAGTTTCGACGACATCGGGAATTTCTTCCTGTGCGAAAGATGGGCCTATAATTTTGCCGAGACTAGCGTTGTTCTTCGATGAGCCCCCTAGCGAGACTTGATAATACTCTTCCCCCTTTTTGTCGACTCCGAGAATGCCGATATTGCCAACGTGGTGATGCCCGCATGCATTCATGCATCCAGAAATATTGAGGTTCATCTCGCCGATATTGGTGAGTTCTTCGTGGTCATCAAACTTTCGTTGAATTGATTCAGCTATGGGAATGGATTTCGCATTGGCTAGTGCGCAGAAATCTCCGCCTGGGCAGCAGATAACATCGGTTAGTAGGCCAAGGTTACGGCTCGCCATTGCTCCCGATTCCAACGCTTTCCAAAGTTCAAAGAGCTGGTCCTGACGGACATCCGCCATAACGATATTCTGCTTGTGGCTAATTCGTATTTCGCCGAAGCTATATTGGTCAGATAAGTCTGCTATTTGCTCAAGTTGGCGGTCAGTGACATCACCAGGAGCGACACCTGTCTCTTTAAAACAAACAGTCACTATAGAGTAGCCTAGGACCTTGTGAGGTTTTACATTTTGAGAGTGCCAGGCCGCGAACAGTATATTACTCTGTAATTTATCAGTCAGTTGTGCAGGACTGTTGCCGAGTTTTTGATGGTCTGGAGCATCGAAAAATTTCTGGCAGCGATCAATTTCTTCGTCTGTAAGCGTAAGCGAAGAATCTTTAATGAGTGCCCATTCCTCTATTACTTTGTTCTTGAACTCTTCGACACCAGTTTCCTTTACCAGTATTTTGATTCTGGCTTTGTACTTATTGTCACGACGCCCCTCGCGGTTATAGACACGAAGTATCGCTTCTAGTGCTGTTAAAAGATGTTTCTTCTCAACGAAATCGAATATTTCTTTGCCTATAACTGGCGTGCGACCGAGGCCGCCGCCCACGAGAATACGAAAGCCAATCTCGTCATTACTCCTTTAACAATATAGATGCCGATGTCATGAACTTGCGTAGCAGCCTGATCGTCGGCAGTACCGCAGACGGCAATCTTAAATTTTCGTGGTAGATAGGCAAATTCAGGGTGGAAGCTTGACCACTGACGGATGATCTCGCAATACGCTCTACTGTCTTCTAGTTCATCAGGAGCTGCACCTGCAAATTGATCTGTTGTGGTGTTGCGAATGCAGTTGCCGCTGGTTTGTATGGCGTGCATTTCTACTTCTGCGAGATCGGCTAGCAAATCCGGCACATCTACTAAAGCGGGCCAATTATATTGAATATTCTGGCGAGTGGTGAAATGCGCATAACCCTTATCGTAGTGATTGGCTATGTAGGCAAGCTTTCGCAATTGTGTTGAAGACAACATGCCGTAGGGCACAGCAATGCGAAGCATCGGTGCTAGGCGCTGTACATAGAGCCCGTTTTGGAGGCGCAGGGGCAGGAACTCGGTTTCACTTAGCTTGCCATCTATGTAGCGATTGGTCTGGTCGCGAAACTGGGCGACTCGATCCGCTAACATCTGATGGTCATATCCGTCGTATCTGTACATGTTGCTCAATGCTCTCTATTAACTGCTATCTAATTGCTGGTCAGAATGACTTCTAACTGTGAGTCTTATGCAGGTATCATTCCAAATTCGGAGTGAGCAATTTTGTCATTTCTGCCGTTGGTTTGCCATTTCTATTGGACAGGTCATCTACCTGCTCTTGAGTAATCTTACCTACAGAGAAATACTTAGATTCTGGATGCCCAAAGTAGAAGCCACTGACGCTGGCAGCTGGATTCATGGCAAAACTCTCGGTCAGCTCGATCTGTGTTTCTTCGGCTGCATTGAGAAGAGAAAAGAGGGTCTGCTTTTCGGAGTGGTCAGGACAAGCCGGGTAGCCGGGTGCCGGACGAATCCCCCGGTATTTTTCGCCGATCAACTCTGTCGCCGAGAATTCTTCAGTGGGATCAAAGCCCCAGAACTCTTTGCGTACACGTTCATGCATGTGTTCAGCAAAGGCTTCAGCTAGGCGATCGGCGAGTGCCTTCACCATGATCGCTGTGTAGTCGTCGTTCTCCGCTGAGTACTTGGCGGCGAGCTCATCGGCACCAATGCCCGTAGTAACGGCGAAGCCGCCTATGTAATCCGTACCATTTTCAGCTGATTGAGGAGCAATGAAATCAGCCAAGCAGAGATTGGGCAACTCGGCTTCTTTGGGTATCTGCTGCCTGAGGAAATGCAGCTTATTAAGCGGAGCACGAGACTCATCTGTAGCATAGAGTTGAACGTCGTTGTCCGCTATCTTGTTGGCCGGCCAGAAACCTATCACAGCCTTGGCTGTCAGTAGCTTCTCATCGACGATCTTCTTCAAGAGCGCCTGAGCGTCGGCGAATAGGTCGGTGGCAGCCTCGCCTACTTTTTCGTCGTTCAGGATAGCTGGGTATTTCCCTGCGAGACTCCAAGTGATAAAGAATGGCGTCCAGTCTATATAGTCAATGAGATCCTCAAGGGAATAGTCTGTGAATACCTTCGTGCCTAAGAAGGCAGGTCTCGCAGCTGTAAAGTTGCTCCAGTCAGCTGTGAACGGATTTGCATTTGCCTTCTTATAGGGAAGTAATTTGAGTTTGGTTGATCTGTTTGCCACTCGCTCTCGAATGACTTCATATTCGCTGCGAATCTTGCTCGCATACTCGGGCTTGTTTTTGTCATTGAGTAGGGTGCTAACAACGGACACACTTCTCGAGGCGTCAGGCACATAGATCGTGCTGTCGTTAACATAATGTTGCTCGATCTTTACTGCGGTGTGCGCCTTGGACGTTGTGGCGCCACCTATCAATAGAGGGATCTTAAAATCGAGTCTCTGCATCTCGCCAGCGACGTGAACCATCTCGTCGAGTGATGGAGTGATCAGGCCGCTGAGGCCAATCACATCGACGTTCTCATCTCTAGCCACCTGAAGAATCTTCTCGCAGGGGACCATGACTCCTAGGTCGATTACATCGTAGTTGTTACAGCCGAGCACAACCCCGACAATATTTTTGCCAATGTCATGTACGTCTCCCTTTACAGTAGCCATCAAAATCTTGCCCTTGCTCTGTATTACCCCGCCTTTTTCAGCCTCGATATAGGGAAGCAGATAGGCAACGGCCTGCTTCATTACTCGTGCACTCTTAACTACCTGCGGCAGAAACATCTTACCGCTACCGAAAAGATCGCCGACCTCATCCATGCCTTTCATTAGAGGCCCTTCAATAACCTCTATAGGCTTGTCAGCTTTCTGCCTGGCTTCTTCGGTATCTTCTTCGATGAACTTTGTAATGCCTTTTACGAGAGCATAGGCCAGACGTTTTTCGACATCGGCGTCGCGCCACGCAATATCTGCAGCGGTTTTCTTTTGAGATCCTCCGGAGTAGTTTACTGCCACTTCCATTAGGTTTTCTGTGCCGTTGTCATGCTTGTTGAGGATGACGTCTTCTACTGCTTTCTTTAGGTCTGCCGGAATATCGTCATAGACAGTTAGTTGCCCAGCATTGACGATGCCCATTGTTAGGCCGGCCTGTATCGCGTGATAAAGAAAGACAGAGTGAATAGCTTCGCGAACGGTGTTGTTGCCTCGGAATGAAAACGAGACATTACTCACGCCACCAGATATCAATGCGCCAGGTAGGTTTTTCTTTATATAACGGCAAGCTTCGATGAAGTCCACGGCATAATTGTTATGCTCTTCGATGCCGGTCGCCACAGCGAAGATATTGGGGTCAAATATGATGTCTTCAGCGGGAAAGCCGATTGTCTGCGTTAGCAGATCGTAGCTGCGCTTGCAGATTGCGTTCTTCTTCTCCAGCGAATCTGCCTGACCTTTTTCGTCGAACGCCATAACGATAACCGCCGCACCATATTTCAGGCAGAGCTTAGCTTTTGCGAGAAAATCTTCCTCGCCTTCTTTCAGGCTGATCGAATTTACGATGGACTTGCCCTGCACGCACTTGAGCCCTGTCTCGATTATCTCCCACTTGGATGAGTCGATCATGATCGGCACGCGGCAGATGTCTGGTTCAGAGGCAATGAGCTTCAGAAATTTTTTCATCGCCATCTCGGAATCGAGCATGCCCTCGTCCATGTTGATATCGATTATCTGTGCGCCAGACTCGACCTGCTGCAAGGCGACCTCGAGTGCTTCGTCATAGTTTTCATCGATAATCAGTCGGGAGAATTTTGCCGAGCCGGTTATGTTGGTACGCTCGCCTACATTAACGAACAAGGACGCCGCATCGATATTGAAGGCTTCTAAGCCGGCTAGGCGGCACGCAGGCTTAAGCTGAGGAATCGTGCGGGGAGTGACTCCTTCAACTGCCTTACATATAGCAGTGATGTGATCCGGAGTAGTACCGCAGCAGCCGCCGACTACATTGACGAAACCTCTTTCGGCAAAGTCGGCAATGATGGCCGCCATTTCGTTAGGAGACTGATCGTATTCGCCAAACTCATTTGGCAGACCAGCATTCGGGTGAGTGGCAACGTAGCAATTTACTATAGCTGCTGTCTCCTCGATGTGGGGGCGCAGCTGCTCAGCGCCCAATGCGCAATTGAAGCCAATTGATAGAGGCTGTGCATGGGCAATCGAGTTACAGAAGGCGGCAACGGTCTGGCCTGAAAGAGTACGGCCGCTGGCGTCGGTAATCGTGCCCGATATCATTATAGGAAGAGTCAGGCCCTTGGCCTCAAAGCATTCGTTGATAGCAAAGATTGCAGCCTTCGCATTCAGCGTATCGAATGCCGTCTCGATCATGATGATATCTGCGCCACCGTCAATTAGCGCGTTGGTGGAGTTGCTGTAATCGGCTACTAATTCATCGAAGCTGATATTTCTGAAGCCAGGGTCACTGACCTTGGGTGAGAGCGATGCTGTCTTGCTCGTTGGCCCTAATACGCCGGCAACGAATCTAGGTTTATCCTGTGTTGTCGCTGTTATCTCATCA